>JANONO010000033.1:0-17682 GCA_031420875.1 Gallionellaceae bacterium
AAAAAACATCAGCATTAACTAATCGGAATATAAATTTCAGTTCGGCATTGATCTGAATCTTGGTTGTAATGAGGGGTGAGGTAAAGCGAAAAGCTGGGCCGGTCGCGCAGATAATGCCCGCTGCTTGGGAGCCAAACACCATAAATTTTATGATAAATTTCGTGCGCCATGTGGTAGGGGCCTTCATGTAAAAAACAGGCGTATTTCCCCCCGGCCAAGCGCTGCAAGCCCATTTCGCCAGCGATCTTGTGCGGCTTACAAATGGATATGCAGGCGTCGTAATGAATTTTTTCGATGGGGGTCAGTTCGGGATCGTCACGCACGATGCCGATAAATTTCGTTTGCTCTGCTACCAACGAGTACTTGTAAGCATACGGCATAAGAGCATTCCACGCTTCTTGCGCCACCTGTTGGAAATACCCGGTCTTGCGAATAAAAAGCAATGTCTGTTCCGACAGATCTCGAATTTCTGCGTGTATGCTGGAATTGACGCTGTCCAATAGAGAGATTTCACCCGGCGTCCTGAACTGCGAAATAGCATTATCGAACTGCTGGTTTCGATACTGTGATGGTGGTAATCCAAAGTTTTGCTTGAACCCCTTAGAAAAAGCAGCTGAAGTTTCATACCCGATAGACAAGGCTATATCCGTGATTGAATCTTTACCATGGCGCAATTTAAATGCTGCATGCTCCATACGCAGCCGATGTATATGAAAATGAAGCGACTCTCCAACACAGGCGGTGAATATTCGGTGGAAGTGAAAAGAAGATAGGCAAGCCAACTTGGCCAAAGATTGCAATGACAACTGACCACCAAGATTATTTTGAATATAAATCAGCACCTCGTTGATTTTTTGAGAATGAGAATTTTTTCTCAACTTCGAATTCATCACGCCTCCCTTGACCTATTTATTATTTTATTTATTCATTGAAACAACATGAATGCTATTAGTATAAACACAGTCTAAATAGTAAGTCCACTCTTTTTTAGACTCCATCTAAATGTAAAATTTACCTGTAATCACGAAGGGTGGTGTGCAAAACCATGTTAGCTTCGGTACCAGTAGGGGGCAGCTATTAAAGTTTGGGAAGCGTGCCAAATCGCGTAAACTATTCGGTCGCCTAAATTAATGACGAATGGCATGGAACAGATACGCATACGCGGTGCGCGCACCCACAATTTAAAAAATATCAGCCTCGATCTACCACGCAACAAGCTGGTGGTCATCACTGGTTTGTCGGGCTCTGGTAAGTCCTCACTAGCCTTTGACACCTTGTACGCCGAGGGGCAGAGACGTTATGTGGAATCTCTTTCTGCCTATGCTAGGCAGTTTTTGCAGTTGATGGAAAAGCCCGATGTGGATTTGATTGAGGGTTTATCGCCCGCTATCGCCATCGAGCAAAAAGCCACTTCACATAATCCACGCTCCACCGTGGGTACGGTCACCGAGATTCACGATTATCTGCGGCTGCTATTCGCGCGCGCGGGTGATCCCTATTGCCCGCAACATGATCTGGTGTTGCAAGCGCAGAGTGTGGGACAGATGGTGGATCATGTGCTGCAACTGCCACCCGACACACGCATCATGATTCTTTCGCCGCGAGTGGTAGGGCGCAAGGGCGAGCAGCTAGATTTGTTCGATGAGTTAAGGGCACAAGGTTTTGTGCGGCTGCGTGTCAATGGCACGGCGTATGAGATGGACAAGCTGCCCAAGCTGGCCAAGAACAAAAAGCACACGATTGAGATTGTGGTGGACAGATTGAAAGTCAGCGCTGATGCCAAGCAACGCTTGGCGGAGTCATTCGAGACCGCCTTGCGCCACGCCGATGGGCGGGCGCTGGCGGTAGAAATGGACAGTGGCAAGGAACATCTGTTTTCGGCTAAATTTGCCTGCCCGATCTGCGACTATTCGCTGCCGGAACTCGAGCCGCGTTTATTCTCATTTAACAATCCGATGGGTGCTTGCCCTAAATGCGATGGGCTGGGCAATATCAGCTTTTTCGATCCCAAGCGTATCGTGGCATTTCCCACGCTCAGTTTAAGTGCCGGGGCGATCAAGGGTTGGGATAGGCGCAACCAGTTTTACTATCAAATGCTGGACAGCCTGTCCAAGCACTACGACTTTGAGCTGGAGCGGCCTTTCGAGAGCCTGCCTGAAAAAATTCAGCAGATCCTTCTGTACGGCAGTGGCAAAGAAAAAATTTCTTTCCGCTACCTCAACGAACGCGGCAATGCCGCGCGACGCGAGCATGTTTTTGAAGGCATTATTAATAATCTGGAGCGGCGCTACAAAGAAACCGAATCACCCACGGTGCGCGAGGAATTGGCAAAATATCTCAATTCCTGCCCTTGCCCGGAATGCAAAGGCACACGCTTGCGCCTCGAAGCGCGGCATGTGCGCGTGGCTGACCGTGCAATTTTTGAACTCAGTGCCCTACCCTTAAAGCAGGCGCTTACTTTCTTTCAGAACATTAAGATGCCGGGCAGCAAACAAGCTATCGCGGACAGGATCGTGCAGGAAATTGCCAGTCGTTTGAACTTTCTCAATAACGTCGGGCTGGAATATCTGTCGCTGGATCGTTCGGCGGAAACCTTGTCTGGCGGCGAATCTCAGCGCATACGTTTGGCTTCGCAAATCGGCTCCGGCTTAACAGGTGTCATGTATGTGCTGGACGAGCCTTCTATCGGACTGCATCAACGCGACAATGACCGCTTGCTGGACACCTTGAAACGCCTGCGCGACATGGGCAACAGCGTGATCGTGGTGGAACATGATGCGGATGCCATTCTAGCTGCCGACCACATCGTAGATATGGGGCCAGGGGCTGGCGAACACGGCGGCATGATTATCGCGCAAGGCACACCGCAAGAAGTGTGTGCTAATCCAGATTCGCTGACCGGCGATTATCTGAGCGGTCGGCGCAGCATTGCCCTACCCGAAAAATATCTCGTCCCAGACCCCAATCGCATGCTGAAAATTTTGGGGGCAAGTGGCAACAATTTAAAAAACGTCACCTTGAATTTACCCGTTGGCCTACTGGTATGTGTGACCGGCGTATCTGGCTCCGGTAAATCCACGCTCATCAACGACACCTTGTATCACGCCGTAGCACGACATTTATACAGCAGCAATGCTGAGCCTGCGCCATACGCAGAAATCAGCGGGCTGGAATTTTTTGATAAGGTCATTAACGTAGATCAATCGCCGATAGGCCGCACCCCGCGCTCCAATCCGGCCACCTACACCGGTCTATTTACACCGATACGCGAACTGTTCGCCGGTGTGCCACAAGCACGTGAGCGCGGCTATGGGCCGGGACGTTTTTCGTTCAATGTCAAAGGCGGGCGCTGCGAATCCTGCCAGGGCGACGGTGTCATCAAAGTTGAAATGCACTTTCTGCCCGACCTGTACGTGCCGTGCGATGTGTGCCACAGCATGCGTTACAACCGCGAGACCTTGGAAATACTATACAAAGGCAAAAATATCCATCAAATTTTGGCCATGACCGTGGAGCAAGCGCACGAATTTTTCAAGCCTGTGCCCATCATTGCGCGCAAGCTGCAAACTTTGCTGAGTGTAGGTTTGGGCTATATCACGCTGGGGCAAAGCGCCACCACGCTATCTGGCGGCGAAGCGCAGCGGGTAAAACTATCGCTGGAGTTATCCAAACGCGATACCGGGCGCACCCTGTATATACTCGACGAGCCGACTACAGGCTTGCATTTTCAGGACATCGAGATGCTGCTGAAAGTCATCCACACCCTGCGCGATCAAGGCAATACCGTAGTGGTCATTGAGCACAATTTGGATGTAATTAAAACTGCCGACTGGATAATTGATTTAGGGCCTGAAGGTGGAGACGGCGGCGGTCGCATCATCGCGCAAGGTTCGCCTAGAGAGTTGGCGAACAATCCGAACAGCGTGACGGGTGAATATTTGAAAAAATTGCTGTAGCGGGCATTTCTAAAAAATCAACTACCCCCAAACCAGTTATATCCTTTATCTTCCCAATAGCCACCAGGATTGGTATTGGTGACAAACATCGCAACAATGTGTTTGGGATTTTTATAGCCGAGCTTGGTCGGCATACGCAGCTTCATGGGATAGCCATATTGAGGCGGCAAGGTCTGACCATCGTAAGTAAAAGTCAGCAGCGTTTGCGCGTGTAGCGCAGTCGGCATGTCTATGCTGGTGTAGTAATCATCCGCGCATTTGAAGCCGACATATTTCGCCGAGAGATCGGCGCCGATGCGTTTGAGAAAAGTCGAGAACGTGACCCCGCCCCACTTGCCGATCGCGCTCCATCCTTCGACACAGATATGGCGGGTGACCTGATCGGTTTGTGGCAGTTTATATAACTCTTCCAATGACCAACTATGTTTGTCTGCGACCAATCCACCGACTTCCAGCAGGTAGTCATCGCCATCCACTTTGGGAATCTCCCATCGCTCGTAGTAAGCATTAAAGGGGAACGGCTTGGTAATCATGGATTCGGGATAGGTGGGCGCGAGTAAGTTTGGATCGAACAACCAGGCTTGAACACCATCGTTGAAACGCGAGACTTTCATCAACATACGTTCCACCGATTTTTCATCTGTTATCGCACATCCGCTTAAAAGCGACAGCCCCCCCAGCGTGAGGGTGCGCTTGAGGAATAGGCGGCGCGCCGATGAGGGCAGCTCTTTGAGTGCTTCTTGAATGATGATGGATTTATCGAGCATTGGTTTTGACATTTAACGTCCGCGTATCATCATTAAAAAAGTTTTCGGCACCAGCACGACCATCACCACATGCACGACAGTAAATGCCAGCACAGCAACCATGGCTAAGAAATGGACGATGCGTGCATTATCGTAGTCACCCATCAGTTCGCGTAACAAGGGGAATTGCACTGGCTTCCATATCACCAACCCTGATAGCACCAGCAGGATGACATCCGCGATGACCAATAAATAAACCAGCTTCTGCACCGCGTTGTATTGCGTCAAGTAGTCGTGAGCCAGCTTGCCTTTTAAGGCGTTAATGAAAGCACCCCTTAAATCTCTACCCCGTATTGGGAAAAATCGGTTCTGGAGACGTCCCGAAAGTATATTGATGCTCAGATAAATCAGGCCGTTGAAAACCAGCAGCCACATTGCCGCGAAGTGCCACATTAAAGCCCCGGCCAACCAACCACCCAAAGTGATTTGTTCGGGAAAACTAAAATCGAAAATCGGCGCGGCGTTGTAGATTTCCCATCCGCTCAGAACCATAATAACGACAGCAATCAGATTGATCCAATGGCTCACCCTCAGCCAGACGGGATGAATGATTTTCTTATTCGAGTTCAAGGACGCCTCTAAAAATTCAAAATCCTAAGCGAGACAAGGCGCGAGCAAAAAATTGCGACACCGCATATGGATGATATGTAAGGAGTAATTTTTTGTGAGCAACACAGTATCGCGACGGAGTTTGGATTTTTAGAGATGCCCTTCATTACCATTTCAATACGACTTTTCCCAACCAAATGCCTAAGAGGCCAAAAACTACCATAGGCAAATAATGCCACGCGATGACATGTGTGATCGAGTCATTCACTTCATACAGCCTCAGCCATATCGCGCCGACGCTGAAAGCAAACAACATGGCAATACTGCCCGCCCAGTTGCGATGCGTGCTGGCAAATTTCTGCATCACAAAGAATATCCCTACTGCTGGCAGTATCGCAAGCAAGGTGATGGTAACCGTACATTTAAAGCTGTGTACCGGTAGGGGGGCGGGCGGCATATCGGCATTCCAGGCAAAAAACAGGGTCAATACAAACACTAAAAAAGTGAATGCTGGCGCAAATACCACGCGGCGCATTTGATATAAATCCGGGAATGACAGCAATGCAGCGCTCAACGATGTGGCGATGCAGATGCCTATCAGAGTTGCCATTTCAGCGGCAAACCAAGGCTCATTGAGTTTCAGCAGCAGGTCTGGGCGCACCCCCGAAAACATCATTAACACGCCGATATAAACCACGGCAGCCGTAATCCATACTAGGCTCAACGTAAAAGGATGCGGCGCAGGTTTTAGCACTGGCGCATCTTGTGCAAGCTCGGTTATCAGGTCGTTAATTTTTTTCATGGTCTTTAATCTTTAGGCTGTTCATACTTAGTTGAGATTATCCACCTAATTGACCAATAGATTCGCATATGGGGTAAATTTGGTTACACTCAAAGTGTAGAAAAATTTACCCGTTTGAATACCTTATCAACATGGCGGATAGGCCGATATTGTTGACTGTGCGGATGACATGAGTTTTTGTAACTTTTTTCATGTGCTGCCCGAATAATCGATCAATGGGCTGAGAAGCCTTTAGTATCAAACCTTAATTTTACAACAGATATATTAAGTCCATTATTCAGCATGCCATTGGCAATTAGGAGGAATACATTATGCAGCGCAGACAATTCTTGTTTACTTTATCAGGCATCGGCTTGGCGCTTACAGCACGCTCTTATGCCGCGCCAATAAGCGAGAAGGTGACTATTATGCAATTTTCTGATGATGGGAAAGCGCTGGGGTCTGCCACATTATCCAAAATTAATGATGAAGCTGGATGGAAAAAACGCTTATCGCCATTAGCCTATCAGGTGACGCGCGAACAAGGTACTGAGCTAGCCTATTCACAACCGGGTTATAACAAACGTGAACCGGGACTGTATCGCTGCAGCTGTTGCGACAACGCGCTGTTCGATGCTAAAACAAAATTTGATTCGGGTACTGGCTGGCCGAGTTTTTGGCAGCCTATTGCGGCAGAAAATGTGCGTGAAATTGCTGATCACCTGCTTGGCATGACGCGCACTGAGGTGCAATGTGCCTTGTGCGATGCCCACTTAGGCCATGTGTTTGATGATGGTCCGAAGCCAACTGGCTTGCGTTATTGCATGAATGCGGTGGCCATGCGCTTTGTGCCACAAGCCAAGAAAGCATGACATTGCATCACCTGGTTAAGCTTGAAAGCGTCAATTTTATAAGGAGCATCGCCATGATAAAAATCCCATTCAGTTACAGTTTTTCAGCCACCGCCCTTACCTGCTTGATATTGCTCACCATGTCATTTCCTGCCCTAGCTATAAATAAAACTGCCGCAACGCAAGAAACTGCGGTGTTTGCAGGCGGCTGTTTCTGGGGTGTAGATGCCGTATTCAAACACGTTAAAGGCGTAACTGAAGTGGTGTCGGGTTATGCTGGGGGCGATGTCAAAACCGCAAATTATGATGATGTGAGCAGCGGGGATAGCGGACATGCGGAAACGGTTCGCATCAGCTTCGACCCCGCCCAGGTTTCCTATCAACAATTGCTGGATGTTTTTTTCAGCGTGGCTCACGACCCTACCCAACTCAATCGCCAAGGCCCGGATGTTGGCAGCCAATATCGCTCTGCCATTTTTTATACCAGTAACGAGCAACAGAAAGCTTCGCAAGACACCATTCAAAAACTTACTGCTGCGCGCACTTTCCCCAACCCTGTTGTCACTCAAATTACTCCGCAACAAAAGTTTTACCCAGCTGAAAAAATTCACCAAAACTATTTGGCTCTACATCCGAATGAGCCATATATCGTGATACACGACTTGCCGAAGCTGGAGCAATTACGTAAACAATTTCCCGATTTATACCAATAAGGAAGCAAATTTAGCTTGACATAAACCCCGGCAAATATTGTAATGCCGGGTTTTACGAAACTACTTAGCTAGGGGCATCGCCATGAAACGTACATACCAACCTTCCGTCACCAAAAGAAAACGTACTCACGGGTTCTTGGTTCGCATGAAAACCAAGGGCGGCAGAGCCGTCATTGCTGCTCGCAGAGCCAAGGGGCGGGTACGCCTTGCCGCCTAAAACAGGCGGCTTTACTTTCCCCTCAAGCCGTCGAATCAAGCAGCGCGCAGAATTTGAGCTTGCACTACAATCCAGCAGATCAAATAATCGGTGGTTTTCCGTTTACTCGCGCAGGAATGTAGTCGGCTTTGCTAGGCTTGGGGTGATTGTAAGCAAAAGAACGATGCCTGGAGCAGTTGCAAGGAACATGACTAAACGCATGATTAGAGAAGTATTTCGATGTAATTTTTCGGTTGATTTAGCGCTAGACGTGGTGGTTCGCGCCAAGCAGAAACCCAATCTTAGCGCTCACATCGAAACTCGACTGGCATTAATTGACTTGCTCCAGTCTATCCAGAAGTGATCCGACTATTGCTAATTCGATTGATCGGCGTTTATCAGTATTTGTTTAGTCCTTTTATAACGCCTGCCTGCCGCTTTACCCCGTCCTGCTCCCACTATGCTTGCGATGTTATTGCTAAGCATGGGGCTTGGCGCGGTTCATGGCTAAGCGTTAAGCGCTTGATACGTTGCAATCCGTGGCATCCCGGCGGTTACGATCCCGCTCCTTAAACTTAATACAGGCTATACCTAATGGATTTTCAGCGCATTTTTCTGTTTTTGATTTTTACTTTCTCCACTTTTTTGTTATGGGAGGCATGGCAGCGCTCGCAGCTTCCGCCCACTCCGCAAATCACGCAAGCTGCATCAAGCGCTGCCGTAGAAGCGGGGGTGCCCATACCAACAATGAGCGCCAGCACCTCTAATGCCACGCCTCTTCTGGGTCAGAAAAATGCCATCTTGGCAGAGAAGGCTTTATCCGGTCAAAAAATAACGGTAAAAACTGATTACTTGATCGCCGAAATAGACACTGCGGGCGGAGATTTGCGTCGTTTGGAATTTTTGCATCAATACGATATTTTGGATCGAAACAAGCCTTTTGTGTTGCTTCAGGAATCTGGCGCACACACCTACATTACCCAAACTGGCTTGCTGGGCGACGGCCTACCTACACACAACGCCGTATTTTCTGCGCAAGCTACGGAATACCAGCTGGCTGACGGTCACGATACGCTCGAGGTTCGCCTGTCTGCCACCAGCATTACCGGAGCCACGGTTAACAAAGTCTATGTATTTCATCGCGGTAGTTACTTGATAGACGTGGGTTTCGAAATTGAAAATCTAGGCAGCAGTGAACTGACTCCCTCTGCCTATTATCAACTGGTGCGCGACAAGGTGCCGCCAGTCGGTGATTCCATGATGGTGCCCACGTTCACCGGGCCTGCTATTTACACCGATCAGGAAAAGTTTCAAAAAATATCGTTTTCTGAAATTGAAGAAGGCAAAGCCAAACACACGCGACAAGCAGACAATGGCTGGGTGGGCATGTTGCAGCACTACTTTGTTGCGGCATGGTTGCCGCAGGATAAAGCCCAGCGTGAGTTTTATACCAAACACTTGGACAACGATCTATATACAGTTGGCACAATTTTGCCCTTACCCACGATCGCGCCTGGACAGAGCACAAAAATCAGCGTTCCCCTGTATGCCGGTCCCGCGCAAATGACGCTGAACGACATTGCCCCCGGCCTAGGCTTGACCGTAGATTACGGCTGGCTGACCGTTCTTGCCACCCCCATTTTCTGGTTACTTACCTATTTACATAGCTGGGTCAACAATTGGGGCGTTGCCATTATTCTGCTGACCGTGCTCATCAAGCTGGCATTCTTCCCCTTATCTGCGGCCAGCTACCGCTCTATGGGCAAAATGCGCGTGGTGGCGCCCAAGCTGGAAAAAATCAAGCAACAATATGGGGATGATCGTGAGCGTTTACAAAAGGCCATGATGGAGCTGTACAAGACCGAAAAAATCAATCCGCTCGGTGGTTGTCTGCCAGTTTTGATTCAAATACCGGTATTTATTGCGCTGTATTGGTCTATTTTGGCCAGCGTTGAGATGCGCTACGCGCCATTTTTTGGTTGGATTACTGATTTGTCAGCTGCCGATCCGTATTACATATTGCCGATAATTATGGGTGCCAGCATGATTATCCAAACCAAACTTAACCCTGTTCCACCCGATCCTTTACAGGCCAAGCTGATGAAAATCATGCCGATTGCCTTCAGCGTCGTATTTTTCTTCTTCCCGGCGGGCTTGGTGTTGTACTCCATCGTCAACAACATACTATCCATCGCGCAGCAGTGGTACATCACGCACGGCCTGGAAGTTGAAGCCAAAGCTGCCAAAGCCCGATAACATTGCCGCCATTGCCACCGCCCCGGGTCGGGGCGGCATTGGCGTGGTCAGGGTATCCGGCCATCCTCTCGCGCCGCTGGCACTGACACTGCTCGGCAAAACACTGTCGCCACGACTAGCCAGCTACGCTTCATTTCTCGACGCACAAGGGCAAGTCGTGGATCAGGGCATTGCCCTATTCTTTCCCGCCCCCCATTCCTATACCGGCGAAGATGTGCTCGAATTGCAAGGGCACGGCGGCATGGCGGTATTGCAATTGGTATTGCAACGCTGCCTAGAGCTGGGGGCGCGCCTTGCAGAGCCGGGCGAATTTACCCAACGTGCATTCCTGAACGATAAACTCGATTTGGCTCAGGCGGAAAGCGTGGCTGATTTGATTGCCGCGACCACCAGCCAAGCCGCACGCAGCGCCATGCGCTCGCTGCAAGGGGAGTTTTCGCAGGCGATACACAGCCTAATAGAGCGTTTGATCCACCTGCGCATGCTGGTCGAAGCGATGTTGGATTTCCCGGAAGAAGAAATAGCCACACCGGATGTTGCGCGGCGAGACGAAGAATTAAAGACCTTGCAGCAAGCTTTGGAGAACATCCTCAGACTTGCGCAGCAAGGTAGCCTGCTACGCGAAGGCGCTCACATAGTCTTGGTCGGCCAGCCTAATGTCGGCAAATCCAGCCTGCTTAATCGTTTAAGTGGGGAAGAAATAGCGCTGGTTAGTGAAACGCCTGGCACCACCCGCGATGCGCTGCGGCAAGCCATACAAATCGGCGGTGTGCCGCTGCATATCACTGATACCGCGGGTCTGCGCGAATCGCGCGACGCGGTGGAGCAGATGGGCATGGCTCGCACTCGGAGCACACTACAAAAGGCAGATGCCATTTTGATAGTGATGGATGCGGCTCTTGGCATGGGCACAGACGATCAGAAAATTCTCGCCGAACTGCCTTTGGGCATCCCGCGTTTGTTCATTCATAACAAGGTGGATTTGACTGGCCGCTCAGCACAGATAGAACAGCAGGGTAGCGAGTCTCATATTTACCTGTCGGCCAAAACCGGGGATGGGTTGAACCTATTGCGCGACCAAATGCTGGCGTTGATCGGTTGGCACCAAGAGGCCGGGGTGTTTATGGCGCGCAAACGTCATGTGACCGCTCTTCAAGCGGCACTTCACCACATTCATGTCGCAGCCAGCGTTATAAGTCGTGCCGAGCTTTTTGCTGAAGAGCTACGCTTAGCTCAAGAGGAGCTTGGTGCCATTACCGGTAAATTTACCCCGGATGACCTGCTAGGTGAGATTTTCAGCAATTTTTGCATGGGCAAATAATAGCCAAATAATAGGCAAATAATGGCCGGATCGGATGTTTCACGTGAAACATCACTCACCCGCTGTTCTGCAACCCTCCAAATTTGATGTATCATGCGCGCCTTTGCTGCAATAAATAGGCGCATGGACTTTCCCAAAAAATTTGACGTAATTGTGGTGGGTGGCGGCCATGCCGGTACCGAGGCTGCGCTGGCCAGCGCGCGCATGGGGCGCACCACGCTATTGTTGACACACAGCATCGAAACGCTAGGCCAAATGTCGTGCAACCCATCCATAGGCGGCATCGGCAAGGGTCATCTGGTGCGCGAAGTGGATGCGCTGGGCGGTGCAATGGCTGCGGCCACGGACGAAGCCGGCATTCAGTTTCGCATCCTGAATGCATCCAAAGGCCCGGCGGTACGCGCCACCCGCGCACAGGCCGATCGGGCGCTGTACCGACTAGCCATACGTTCGCGCCTGGAAAATCAACCCAATCTGTGGTTATTTCAGCAAGCGGTAGATGATTTGCTGGTAGAAAACGATCGCGTGTGCGGTGTGGTGACGCAAATGGGTTTGCGCTTTGCCACCCAAACGGTGGTGCTGACTACCGGTACTTTTTTGTCCGGCTTAATCCACATCGGCCAATCACAATATCAAGCCGGACGCGCCGGAGATCCGCCTGCGCTCAGCCTGGCGCAGCGCCTGCGCGAGTTGAAGCTCCCGGTTGGTCGCCTGAAAACGGGTACACCGCCACGCATAGATGGGCGCACTATTGATTATTCAGTGATGGCCGAACAGCCGGGCGACACACCCGTGCCGGTATTTTCCTTTTTGGGTAGTGCAGCGCAGCACCCGCAACAGTTGACCTGCTGGATTACCCATACCAACACCCATACGCACGACATTATTCGCGGCGGCCTGGATCGTTCGCCGATGTTCACTGGCGTAATCGAGGGCGTGGGGCCGCGTTATTGCCCGTCTATCGAAGACAAGATCACGCGCTTTGCCGATAGAGATGCACACCAGATTTTTCTGGAGCCGGAAGGGCTGACCACGCACGAGGTTTATCCTAACGGCATTTCCACCAGCTTGCCGTTTGACGTGCAACTGGAGTTGGTACGTTCGATCAAAGGGTTGGAAAACGCCCACATCACCCGTCCCGGCTACGCCATTGAATATGATTATTTCGACCCGCGTGGCTTGAAACGCACGCTGGAATCCAAAGCTATATCTGGCCTGTTCTTTGCTGGGCAGATTAATGGCACTACCGGCTACGAAGAGGCGGCGGCGCAAGGCATGCTGGCTGGTATCAATGCCGCACGCTTTGCACACGACGAAGAAGGTTGGTGTCCGCGCCGTGACGAAGCCTATCTGGGCGTGTTGGTGGATGATCTGGTTACACGCGGCGTGTCGGAGCCATATCGCATGTTTACCAGCCGCGCCGAATATCGGCTGCAATTGCGCGAAGACAACGCCGATCTGCGCCTGACCGAAATCGGCCGCAATCTAGGCATGGTGGATGATGTGCGCTGGCAGGCATTTGCACAAAAACGCGATGCGATTGCCGCCGAGCAAGAGCGGCTAAAATCCTCTTGGGTCAATCCCAAGCTGCTGCCACAACAAGACGCAGAACGGGTGCTGGGTAAGGGCATAGAGCGCGAGTACGCGTTGTATGAATTGCTACGCCGCCCGGATGTGAATTATGCAACGCTGCTGACCTTGCCCGGCGCGGGAGCGCCGGTAGCGGATGAGAAAGTAGCGGAACAAGTGGAAATTCAAGCCAAGTATCACGGTTACATCGAGCGTCAACGCGAGGAAATTGCGCGCGGCAAACACCAGGAAAACATGGCCTTGCCGTCTGTCATGGATTACCGCACAGTACGCGGCCTGTCCAAAGAGGTGCAACAGAAACTCAATCAGCACCTGCCGGAAACCTTGGGGCAGGCGGCACGTATTTCCGGGATTACCCCGGCAGCGATCTCGTTATTGCTGGTGCATTTAAAGCGTGGATTTAAAGCTGCCGAAGCACCCTCCGACGAGAAGAAAGCGCAGCACAGAGCGTGAATTTGGCCAGCGTGTTATCACGTGGCATCGCGCAATTGGGCTTGGACATTGCGCCAGAAACACAGCAGCAACTGCTGCATTATTTAGTGCTGCTGCAAAAATGGAACAAGGTTTATAACCTCACCGCCATTCGTGATCCACAGCAGATGGTAAGTCATCACTTACTCGACAGCCTAGCTGTGTTGCCACATTTATGGCCGGGACGGTGGCTAGATGTGGGCAGTGGTGCCGGCTTGCCCGGCTTGGTGCTAGCACTAATGCAGCCAGATTGGACATTCACTCTGCTCGACAGCAACAGCAAGAAAACCAGTTTTGTGCAGCAGGCGGTGATTGAACTCAAGCTGAGCAATGTCAGCATTTGCTGTGCGCGTGTAGAAGAGTGGCAAGCACCAGAAAAGTTTGACGGGATCATTTCGCGGGGGTTTGCCGAGACGGCAGATTTTACCTATTGGACGCGCCACTTAATATCTGCACAAGGGCACTGGGTAGCGATGAAACGCAAACCGGGGCAGGAGTTGGAGCGATTGCCGCCCGACGTACAATTTGAAAAACTGATTGAATTACAGGTACCGGGGCTGGATGTCGCACGCTGCTTGCTTATTTTGAAACCGCAAATTTTAGAGGCTAAGGAACATGGTTAAAGTATTGGCAATTACCAATCAAAAAGGCGGGGTAGGGAAAACTACCACTACGGTCAATTTAGCCGCCAGCTTAGCCGCTGTCGGACAAAGAGTATTGCTGATAGACCTCGACCCGCAGGGCAATGCCACCATGGGCAGCGGCATAGACAAACGCGAATTGTCCGCCACCATATACCACCTATTGCTAGGCAGCAAATCGTTGACTGAAGTTCGCCAGCGCGCAGAAGTCGGAAAATATGACGTGCTACCCGCCAACCGTGATCTTGCTGGGGCTGAGATTGAATTGATTGATATTGAGCAGCGAGAAATGCGGCTTAAGGATGCGCTGCAACCCGTGCTGATCGAATACGATTACATCCTAATTGATTGTCCCCCGGCGCTGAACTTACTCACGCTTAATGGCTTGTGTGCAGCGCGCACCGTGATGATCCCGATGCAGTGCGAATATTTTGCTTTAGAGGGCCTGAGCGATTTGGTTAACACTATCCGTAAAGTGCGCGCCAACCTTAATCCGGATCTGGAAATCGAGGGCTTACTGCGCACCATGTTTGACCCGCGCAACAGCTTGGCACAGCAAGTTTCTGATCAACTTCAACAACATTTCGGCGACAAAGTTTACCGTACCGTGATTCCCCGCAACATACGCCTAGCCGAAGCACCTAGTTATGGTGTGCCAGTGCTGTACCACGACCATCTGTCCAAAGGCACACTAGCTTACCGTGCCTTAGCCGATGAAATGCTTAGCAACGCCGTGCAGCCCGCACAGATTTAAGGGAACCTCTAATATTTCGTCATTCCCGCGTAGGCGGGAATCCAGCTTGTTGATTTGACTGGACTCCCGCCTTCGCGGGAGCGACGAAATATGAATTTTTAGAGATGCCCTTAACTTAAAGGACCAGCGTAAATTTAACCTCAAGGAACAGAAATGGCAAAACCGAATAAAGGACTAGGGCGCGGCTTAGATGCGCTGCTGTCCGGCAACGTCAAAGAGCAAGATGATGTGCTGCGTGAACTCAAGATCGGCCAGCTCAAGCCCGGCAAATATCAACCGCGCAGCCATATGGACGAAGCCGCGCTCAACGAGCTAGCTGCCTCGATCAAGGCGCAGGGCGTGATGCAGCCAATCTTAGCGCGTGCGCTTGGCGATGGCAGTTTTGAAATTATTGCCGGGGAGCGCCGCTGGCGCGCCGCGCAAATTGCCGGATTAAGCCAAGTGCCGGTTCTGGTACGCAAGGTCGCAGACAATGCCGCGCTGGCTATGGCTTTGATCGAAAATATTCAGCGTGAAGACCTAAGCTCACTAGAAGAAGCGTACGGAATTCAACGTCTGATAGATGAATTCAAGATGACTCATCAAACCGCCGCCGATGCGGTCGGTCGCTCACGTAGCGCCGCCAGCAACCTGCTACGCCTGCTTAAATTACCGCAGCCGGTGCAAGCCATGCTCATGGATGGCCGACTGGATATGGGACACGCACGTTCCCTGCTCGCGCTAGAGGGCGCGGAGCAAATTACAGCAGCCAATAAAATTGTGGCACAAAAATTATCGGTGCGTGAAGCAGAGAAGCTAGTTCAGCATTTGCTAAATCCCGTACCCAAACACAAAAAAACCCAACCCAACCGCGACATACTCCACTTGCAAGAGGAGTTGGCTCAGCACATGGGTACCAGCATTCAAATCAAAGCTGGAAAGAAGGGCGCGGGAAAGCTGATTATTGACTACACCAGCCATGATCATCTGGATGAGTTGATTAAGCGCTGGGATTTAAAGCGAGCACATACCTAAAAAAGCCGTTGGCCACCAACAAACCCTTGGGTACCCATCATGCTAAACAGGGCTCACAACAAGGTTTTATTTAAGTCCCTAGCAACCCTGTATTTGGCGGGATGGTCCCTGATAGTGCAGGCTCAGGACTTAGTCGAGCCTCCCGCTGCGCTGCTTCCCACCTCCACGGCTTTTAAATTAACTCGCGAAATACTCACCTTACCAGACTCAGAAAAAATGGGGCTGCTAGGTAGCATGTTGCTATTCGATGTCAACCACAGCCTGCGCTTAGGCGCGGGTTCTTTTGGGGCAGTGCGCGGATCGCGCGGCGGCTTTATCACGCTTGGGGTGGCGGCAGAGTTGCGACATCGCCTAAGCTCATCATGGGTAAGCCACGCCGGATTATATGTGGGGGCAGGTGGGGGGCGGGGCACGAATATATTGACTGGCGGTGGTTTGATGCTGCGTAGCGATATAAATGTCAGCCATGAGACTCACCGTTATGGCAACTTTGGTTTTGGTTTCAGCCGAATCAACTTTCCTTCGGGCTTGATACGCAGCAGCCAACCCTATGTGCTATATGAATATCCGTTTTACAGCTTGCTAGGACAAGGCTGGTACGCACCCCCATTCGCTAGCGATAGCGCTTGGCAGAACAGTACTGCGCTTGACGCAAATGAGTTTGCATTGGTGTGGCGGTCATACAAAATCTCGTCAAGCATGAAGCAAGCCCCTAGCAATTCGCCGCACAAAAGCATGCAATTGCTGGGCGTTGAATGGCTGTCATATCTGAATGAGCATTGGTTTTACAAGCTAGAAGCAGAGGGTGCTATAGGCAGCAAGAGCAATGGCTATATGCAGATACTGGGGGGTGGAGGCTACCGATATGCATTGTCACCTTGGTCTGCCATCAAACTGCATATAGCTGCCGGCCCTGCCGGCGGAGGGGGCATAGATACCGGCGGCGGATTGTTGCTAGACACTGGCATTTCGCTACAACAAAGCCTTGCGCGGCAAAGCTCTATCGAAATGTCGCTAGGTGAAGTGCGCTCACCCTCTGCAACCTTTAAGGCGCTCAGTGCGGGACTCAAGCTGAATTATCAGTTCGACTTGCCGCGAGTCTCTGCATTGCCTGTTTCCAAAAATACGATACAACTATTTGAACCCCAGCATCTGCGTGTGCGTCTAGCGAACCAGACCTATCTGAAGGCTAATACGCATTGGCGAAATAATGAAATAGATAGCCCAATAAGCAATCTGGGGGTGCAGATGGATTATTTTATTTCGCCGCAATGGTATTTGACCGGGCAGGGCTTGGCAGCTTATGCTGGGAAAGCGGGAGATTACATGACTGGGCAAGTTGGGGTGGGTCGGCAGTGGTCATTATCTTCAAATTGCTTTGTCGAGGTCGAAGGCTTGCTGGGTGCGGCGGGAGGAGGGGGCGTGGCGATAAATGGTGGCTTAGTGGGGCAGGTTAATGGGAGTGTTGCTTATCGCCTAAATAATTGGCTTTCACTTATGGCTCATATAGGGCAAATCAAAGCGCTCCCCGGACAATTTAAAGCCAATGTGGTGGGAGTGTCGCTGGCCTATCAATTTTCTGGATTTACAAGCTCATCAAACAATAAATTTTAATATAGATCATTACCTTATTATGTTTTATGTGTACAAAAAGACGGGCAAAAACGAAATTTACTTACACAAAACTTAGGTCGTCCACCAACATTTTATTCACACGCCCATCTTCTGTGGATAACTTTCTATCTTGCGGGTAGAATGTCTGCTTAGGGTATTTGTACTAATA
>JANONO010000034.1:0-2467 GCA_031420875.1 Gallionellaceae bacterium
GGGACAAACGCGCCTTCACCAAGGCCGAAACCTTGCCCATATCAGCGCGTCCAGCCAATTGTGGCTTAAGCAACGCAATCACCTTGCCCATCTCTTGCGGCGACTTGGCGCCACTGCTGGAGATGGCTTCATCCACAGCAACCGCCACTTCTGCTTCAGTCATCGGCTGTGGCATATAGGTCTGCAACACGCTGATTTCAAATTTCTCGATATCCGCCAACTCCTGTCGGGCAGCTGCCTCAAACTGGGAAATCGAATCGCGCCGCTGCTTGATCATCTTGTCAATGATCGTCACTATATCGGCATCAGATAATTCTATGCGCTCATCCACCTCACGCTGCTTCATGGCGGACAGCAGCAGGCGGATAGCGCCAAGGCGCGCCGTATCTCTGGCGCACATGGCCGTCTTCATGTCTTCTGTGATCTGTTGCTTCAGGCTCATAGATGCTTCAATCTCACGGGCAAAGGCGCAGGCTACGCATAAATGCAGCGCGGACTGCGCTGGAGATCAGTACAGCTTGGGGGGCAGAATCTGGCTGCGCAAGCGCTTGTAATGGCGCTTTACGGCAGCAGCCAGCTTGCGCTTGCGTTCTGCAGTAGGTTTTTCATAGAACTCGCGGGCGCGCAATTCAGTCAGCAAACCAGTCTTTTCCACCGAACGCTTGAACCGGCGCATGGCCACTTCAAACGGCTCGTTTTCTTTAACGCGTACAGTCGTCATGAACAAACTACCCTTCAACAAAAATTAAGGCCGCCATTCTACCAAAATAACCCCCTGTTCCACAACCTGAATTTACGACCCTGAATTTACGACCTGCTTAGCGTCCCAAATTTTCTCCGCATATTGCATGATGGTGCGGTCGCTGGAAAACTTGCCCATACTCGCCACATTCAAAATTGCTTTTTTCACCCACTGCTGTTGATCTCGGTAGGCAGCCTCGACCTCTTGCTGGCAGGCGATATAGGAGGCGTAATCAGCCAGTAGCAGGTAGTGATCGCCATGCTGCAACAGCGAATCCACGATGGGCTTGAATCGGTTCGGCTCATCCAGAGAGAAGAAACCCGACCCTATCATGTCGAGCACTTCGCGCAATTCCTGATTGGAATTGTAATAGTCCGCAGGGTTGTAACCACTTCGCTTCAAACTCGCCACTTCATCAGTCGTCAGGCCGAAAATGAAAATATTCTCATCGCCGACTTCATCACGTATTTCCACATTGGCGCCATCCAGGGTGCCTATGGTCAACGCGCCGTTCAGGGCCAGCTTCATATTTCCAGTACCCGACGCTTCAGTGCCAGCAGTTGAAACCTGTTCCGACAAATCTGCCGCTGGAATGATGATTTCAGCACTCGACACATTGTAATTGGGGACAAACACCACCTTAAGCCGATCGCCCACAACCGGATCGTTATTGACAATATCAGCGACATCATTGATCAGCTTGATGATGAGCTTGGCCATGGCATAACCGGGTGCTGCCTTACCGCCAAAAATAACCGTGCGCGGCACGTAGTCTGCGTCGGGATGATGGCGGATGCGGTTGTAAAGTGTCACCACATGCAACAGATTAAGCAACTGACGCTTGTACTCATGAAAGCGCTTAATATGTACGTCGAACAGCGAATCCACGTTAATTTTAACGTTATGATTTTCAAGCATATATTCTGCTAAGCGCTCTTTGTTGGCGCGTTTCGCGCTTGCGAATTCTGCGCAAAATTCCGCATCTTCAACCAGCGGAGACAGTTGCCGCAATTGTTTCAAATCCTTAAGCCAGTCGCACCCGATGTGCGACGAGATAAGTTTGGCCAGGCGCGGATTGGCCTGATTCAGCCAGCGTCGGGGAGTGATGCCATTCGTCATATTGACGATCTTTCCGGGGTAAAACCGGTCGAAGTCCGCAAAGATAGTCTGCCTCATCAAATCGGTATGAATTTGCGCCACGCCGTTTACCTTGTGGCTGCCCACGATGGCCAGATGTGCCATACGGATATGCTTGCCGTTACTCTCGTCGATAATCGACATGCGCTTCAGAATGTCTGTATCACCAGGATTCTGGTGCATCACATCCTTCAAAAAGTGGTGATTGATTTCATAAATAATCTGCATGTGGCGCGGCAAAATTTTTTCAAACATCGCGACTGGCCAGGTTTCCAGCGCCTCGGGCATGAGCGTGTGATTCGTATAAGAGAAGGTGCGCACCGTAATATCCCAAGCCAGGCTCCACTCCATATGATGCAAGTCAATCAACACGCGCATTAACTCTGGAATTGCGATAGAAGGATGGGTATCGTTTAACTGAATGGCAACCTTGTCGGGCAACGCAGCCATATTTTCATGCTGTTTTTTATGTCGATGAAGAACATCCTGCAGCGAAGCGCATACAAAAAAATATTGCTGTTTCAGCCTGAGTTCTTTTCCCATGGAAGTCGTGTCGTTGGGATAAAGTACCTTGGATATATTTTCACT
>JANONO010000035.1:0-3197 GCA_031420875.1 Gallionellaceae bacterium
GTCGCCTGCGGCCAGCAACACCGACTTTCCCTGGCCTTGAAAATATTTGGCCAGCTTGCCGATGGAAGTGGTTTTGCCTGCGCCGTTTACCCCGACCAGCATAATGACGTAGGGTTGATGTGTGCCGGTTTCGATGGGCTGAGCCAGCGGTTTGAGCAGCTTGATGAGGCTACTCGCCAACGAATGTTTGAGCTGCTCCGCTTCGACCAAATGCTGCACCTTGACCTGATGACGCAGCTCGGCCAACAGAAAAAGCGTGGCATCCATGCCAACATCGGCGGTGATCAGTATAGTTTCCAGTTCATCGTAAAGCTCATCGTCTATTTTCCCACCGCGACTGAACAGATCGGTGAGTTGGCCGCTGGTACGCGCCAGGCCAGATTTTAGGCGGCTGATCCAGCTGGTTTTTTCGGGTGCGTTGTTTTGTTCAGGATTATTTGCAGCAGGCGATTTTTTCAGGAAGCTAAACATAGGTTAAGTAAGGCGGAGATAGTTGAGCGTAAGTAAATAGCGCATAATACGCGCACATTTTATGCTGATTACACGTTGAAAGGTTAGGGTTATGAAGCGCTTTTTGTTTTGCATTACGTTGTTGTCAGGATTTTTGCAGGCCACGGCTCAGGCCGAGGTGTTTGAAAAAACACTGAGCAATGGCCTGAAAGTCATCGTCAAGGAAGATCATCGTGCGCCAGTAATAGTGCAGCAAATCTGGTACAAGGCCGGCAGCATGGATGAAATAACTGGCAAAACCGGTATCGCGCATGCGTTTGAACACATGATGTTCAAGGGTACCAAGACTGTGCCCGCTGGGGAATTTTCCAAGCGCATTGCAGCGGCGGGCGGGCGCGAGAATGCCTTTACCAGTTCGGATTACACCGCTTATTTTCAGCAGTTGCACAAATCACAACTGCCTCTGGCGATGAAGCTTGAGTCTGACCGCATGCACAATCTGCAACTGACCAAGGCGGATTTCATCAAGGAAATTAATGTAGTCATGGAGGAGCGGCGTATGCGTACCGACGACGATCCACGTTCCTTAATGAACGAAAAATTAATGGCCGCAGCCTATCAGGAACATCCATACCAACACCCGGTGGTCGGCTGGATGAATGATTTGCAGACGCTCAGTGTGGACGATGCCAAGGATTGGTACAAGAGTTGGTACGTGCCCAATAACGCCACATTGGTGGTAGCAGGCGATGTCAAGGCGAGTGAAGTATTTGCCTTGGCACAGCGTTATTACGGCGTGATTCCGATGCGTAAATTGCCCACCCGCAAAAACTTCAGCGAGCCGCCGCAGTTGGGCATCAAACGCATCGTGGTGAAAGCGCCGGCAGAGTTGCCGAACCTGGTGATGGCGTATCACACGCCGACGATAATTGATCCAGAAAAAGATTGGAAACCCTACGCGCTGCAAGTGTTGGCCGGGGTGTTGGACGGCAACGATTCGGCGCGTTTAAATAAATCGCTGGTGCGTGAGCAACTCTTGGCCAGCAGCGTCGGTGCGGGATATGACGCGACTTCGCGTGGGCCGAGTTTATTTGTCCTTGAGGGAACGCCCACCGAGGGCAAGACCGTGACCGAGCTTGAGGCAGGCTTGCGCGAGCAATTGGCCTTGTTGGTGCGGGATGGTGTGAGCGAAGAGGAGCTTAAGCGCGTCAAGGCGCAGGTGACCGCCAGCGAGGTGTATAAACTCGATTCTTTGTTCTATCAGGCGATGCAAATCGGGCAACTGGAAAGCATGGGGCTGGGTCACAAGGCCATTCCGCTGATGCTGAAAAAATTACAGGCGGTCACGGCGCAGCAAGTGCAGGATGCAGCGCGCGAATTTATTCAAGACGATCAGTTGACGGTGGCGGTGCTTGATCCGCAGCCCCTTTCTGGAAAACCAAAAACAAGCCACGGAGGTTCCCATGCGCATTAATAATATTCTGGCTATTATTCTGGCTATCGCCACATTTTTTGTATCTGCATCGGTATGGGCTACCCCACAAATTCAGCATTGGCAGACTGCCGCAGGCGCACGCGTTTATTTTGTCGAGAACCACAATCTGCCGATGTTGGATGTGTCCGTGGGTTTTGCTGCGGGCAGCGCATATGACAGCGCCGAAAAATCGGGTGTGGCCGGACTGACTCACAGCTTGCTGGATCTGGGCGTGGAAGGTTTGAGCGAAGACGACATTGCGCGCAAGTTGGCCGACATTGGCGCGCAGATGGGTGGCAGCATGGATGCGGATCGCGCGCTGGTGACTTTACGCACACTGAGTAGTACGGCAGAGCGTGAACAGGCGCTGGATATATTGATGCGAGTGTTGCAACGCCCGCAGTTTCCAGAAAGTGTGCTGACCCGCGAAAAAAATCGCCTCATCGCGGGCATCAAAGAATCGGACACCCAGCCGGAGAGCATAGCTGATAAGGCTTTTGATAAAGCCGTGTTTGGTGACCACCCTTACGGCCTGCGCTCATCAGGAGAGGTGAGCAGCGTGGAAACCATTCTGCGCGCCGACATTGAGGCATTTTATCGCGCGCAGTACACCTCCAAAACAGCGGTAGTGGCCATCATGGGCGATGTGACACGCGCAGAAGCCGAGGCCATTGCCAAACAACTGACTGAGAAATTACCGCCGGGCGAACTATCTGCGGGTATAGCAACAGTCGTTACGCCTATCAAACCCAGCGAACAACGCATCAGCCATCCAGCCACGCAGAGTCATATTTTGATCGGCGCACCGGGCATGGCACGCAATGACCCAGATTATTTTCCCTTGCATGTAGGAAATTATATTCTAGGCGGCGGCGGCTTTGTGTCGCGCTTGATGGACGAGGTGCGGGAAAAGCGCGGCTTGGCCTACAGCGTGTATAGCTACTTCGTGCCCATGCAGCAGCCGGGCGCATTCCAGATTGGCTTGCAAACCAAAAAAGAACAGGCGAACGATGCGCTAAAATTGGTGCGTACTACCTTGCGCGAATTTATTGATAAAGGCCCGACAAAAAAAGAGTTGCGTGCCGCTAAACAAAACATAATCGGCGGCTTTCCATTACGCATAGATAGCAACAAAAAAATAGTCGAGTACCTCGGTGTCATTGGGTTTTATGGTTTGCCTTTGACCTATCTCGATGACTTTGTCGGCAAAATTGACAATGTAACCGCCGCGCAAATTCACGATGCCTTCAAGCGCCGCGTGAATCCAGAAGCG
>JANONO010000036.1:0-2447 GCA_031420875.1 Gallionellaceae bacterium
GGCTGTGCCGCCCAACAAAAAACCGCGCGCGCGCATATCGCCCGCCGCCCAGATCAAATCGCCGACGCGCTGAAAGCCGAACATGGAGTAGTAAATATAAAACGGCAGCATGGTCTTGCCGTGGTTGGCGTAAGAAGTCGCGGCAGCAATCCACGACGACATCGCACCCGCCTCGTTAATGCCTTCCTGCAAAATCTGGCCGCTACGATCTTCCTTGTAGAACATTAGTTGGTCGGCATCTTGCGGCGTATAAAGCTGGCCGACCTGAGAAAAAATTCCGAGTTGGCGGAACAAACCTTCCATACCAAAGGTGCGCGATTCGTCCGGCACAATGGGCACGACTTGCTTGCCGATATTTTTGTCTTTGACCAGTATGCCGAGCATGCGCACGAAGGCCATGGTGGTGGAAATTTCGCGCTCTTCCGTGCCTTTTAACAGCACCTCAAACGCCTCCAGTGCGGGCACGGCCAGCACTTCGTTCACTGGCTTACGTTCCGGCACTACGCCCATCGCTTGAGCGCGTTGCTTGAGATATTTCATCTCCAGACTGTCGTCTGCCGGGCGATAAAAATTCAGGCTGGCCACTTGCTCGTCGCTCAATGGAATAGCAAAACGATCACGGAATTTGAGCAATACTTCGCCGGTCATTTTCTTTTGCTGGTGGGTGATGTTCTGCCCTTCGCCCGCCTCGCCCATGCCGTAGCCCTTCACCGTCTTGGCTAAAATCACGCTCGGCTGACCCGTGTGCTGGCTGGCTGCGGCGTAGGCGGCGAACACCTTGCCCATGTCGTGACCCCCACGGTTCAAGTGCCAAATTTCGGTGTCGCTCATATCCGCCACCATTTCCAGCAACTCAGGATATTTGCCGAAAAAATGTTGGCGCACATACGCGCCATTTTTGGATTTATAAGTTTGATATTCGCCGTCCACCACTTCTTCCATGCGCTTTTGCAGTAGGCCATTTTTATCTTTGGCGAATAATCTATCCCACTGGTCGCCCCAAATTATTTTGATGACATTCCAGCCCGCGCCGCGAAACACGCCTTCCAGTTCCTGAATAATTTTTCCGTTGCCGCGCACCGGGCCATCAAGACGTTGCAGATTGCAGTTGACGACGAAAATCAAATTGTCCAGATTTTCACGCCCTGCCATGGAAATCGCGCCCAGCGATTCCGGCTCATCGGTTTCGCCGTCGCCCAAAAATGCCCACACCTTGCGCCCGGCGGTTTGCGCCATGCCGCGATGTTCCATATAGCGCATGAAACGCGCCTGATAAATCGCCATCAGCGGGCCGAGTCCCATGGACACCGTGGGAAACTGCCAGAAGTCCGGCATCAGCCACGGGTGCGGATAAGACGACAGTCCGCCACCTTCCGTTTCCTGGCGGAATTTATACATTTGTTCTTCGCTGATGCGCCCTTCAAGAAAAGCGCGGGCATAGATGCCGGGCGATGAATGCCCCTGAAAATAAATCAGATCACCGCCATGCGTTTCGGTCTTGCCATGGAAAAAATGATTGAAGCCGACATCATATAAAGTGGCGGCGGAAGCAAAGCTGGCGATATGTCCGCCCAGCTCGGACGATTCGCGGTTGGCATTCAACACCAGCACCATCGCGTTCCAGCGCATCCAGGCGCGCAGACGATGTTCCATATCCTGATTGCCGATCGAGCGTTGTTCTTCGCTTACCGGGATGGTGTTGCAGTACGGCGTGGTGGCAGAAAATGGAATGCCGGCTTTGGCGCTGCGCGCTTTGCCTATCAGTTGGCCGAGCAAAAATTGTGCGCGTTCCGCCCCCTCGTGTTTCAACACCGACTCGAGCGCATCCAGCCACTCTTGCGTTTCCTGTGGATCAATGTCCTGGGGGTCAATATTCGGGATATTATTTTCCATCTTGCCATGAATCTTTCATAAAAATATTGCTACTCGGCACACTGTATTATTTCTTTCTCCGTCACCAACCAATCAATTTTTTGATCGGTCTCTTCAAGTGGAATATCCTCGGCCAACTGTATGGCGTAAGCCGCTGCAACCAAGGTCGGCTTGTGATTCAGCCGCGCCAGCAGCTTGTCGTAAAACCCGCCGCCATACCCCAGCCTGCTACCGTCGCGCCCAAACGCCACGCCCGGCAATAAAATAAAATCCGCTTCTTCCAAATTTGCGGCAACGCATTTTTGCGGCAACGGTTCGCGTATGCCGAATGCGCCCGGCGCTAACTGCGTGTCCACATCGGTCACCCGATACAAATCCAATTCGTGCGTGACCCGATTCACTTTGGGTAACAGCAGCCCTTTGCCATCATGCAAGACTTGCCGTACCCAACCTTCACTCTCGAACTCCGCGCCGAAATTGACATAGCCCAGCACGGTGTGCGCTTGACTGTAGCTGGGCAAACGCAACAACTGTGCCGTTATTTCACCACTCAATCGCACGCGTTCCTCATGCGG
>JANONO010000037.1:0-3756 GCA_031420875.1 Gallionellaceae bacterium
CAATGGCTGAAAAAGGCCGTGCTGTTATCGTTCCGCATGGAAGACAATGCCTTCATCAAGGGCGGCTTTACCAATTACTATGACAAAGTGCCTTCCAAATTCGCCGACTACAATTCGCGCGATTTCCGGGAAGGCGGCTTCCGCGTCGTACCGCCAGCCGCAGCGCGTAGAGGCTCATTCATCGCCAAAAATGTGGTGCTGATGCCGTCCTACGTCAACATCGGCGCATATGTAGATGAAGGCACGATGGTAGATACCTGGGCCACGGTCGGCTCCTGCGCGCAGATCGGAAAGAACGTACATTTGAGCGGCGGTGTCGGCATAGGCGGCGTGCTCGAGCCGGTGCAAGCCAACCCCACCATCATCGAAGACAACTGCTTCATCGGCGCGCGCTCGGAAATCGTTGAGGGTGTTATTGTGGAAGAAGGCTCGGTTATTTCGATGGGAGTGTATATCGGCCAGAGCACTAAAATTTATGACCGAGAAACAGGCCAGACGCATTATGGTCGTGTGCCTGCGGGGTCAGTGGTGGTCAGCGGCAACCTGCCGTCTAAGGATGGCAGCTACAGCTTGTATTGTGCGGTGATCGTGAAAAAAGTGGATGCCAAAACTCTGGCTAAAACCGGTATCAATGAATTATTGAGGGGAATTTAATTGTAGGGGGTATGGCGTTACGCCATTTCAAAAAGGAAAAATATGATCAGTTCACCGTTATTACAATTGGCCGTAGATAAAAATGTCTCTGACATTTTTTTTTCAGTCGGCGCACCAATCAATTTGAAAGTGGATGGTGTGATGCAGCCCGCGAATGCACAGGTACTGGATGCCGAGGGTATCAAGCGCATTGCGTACGAGCTGATGACGCCAGAACAGGCTGCCACTTTTGAATCATCTCTGGAAATTAATTTCTCCTTCCGCGTACTGGGTGTGGGTAATTTTCGCGTCAATATTTTTCGCCAGCGCAGCACCATGGCTATCGTTATCCGCTATATACGCGCCAAGATTCCTAATATCGAAGAACTCAACCTGCCGCTGATATTGAATCAACTGGTTATGGAAAAACGTGGCTTGATATTGGCGGTAGGCGCAACGGGTTCTGGTAAATCCACCACGCTGGCCGCGATGCTAGAATATCGCAACAATACACAGACTGGTCACATCCTGACCATCGAAGACCCAATTGAATACCTGTTTCGGCACAACAAGTCGCTTGTCAATCAACGTGAAGTAGGCGGCGACACGGTGTCATATGGACACGCTCTATCCAGCGCAATGCGCGAAGCACCCGATGTGCTGATGATAGGAGAAATACGCGACCGCGAAACGCTCAAGCACGGGCTTATTTTTTCTCAAACTGGTCACCTGTGCCTTTCTACCATGCACGCCAACAATAGCTATCATGCGCTGAACCGAATCGCCAATTTCTTCCCTCACGATGAGCGGCAGGCAGTTCTTTCTGACCTGTCTTTATCCCTGCGCGCGGTCGTTTCACAACGACTCATCCCTTCCACCACAGGCAAGTTGATACCCGCAGTTGAAATATTGCTCAACACTTCATTAATCTCTAACCTGATTAAAAATGATGAGATTGATAAAATTCGGGAGGCGATAGAAAAGAGCATGTCACCTGGTTCTCAGACTTTTGAGCAGGCTCTGGTCAAGCTGTTCAAGAGCGGCAAAATCAGCAAGGATGAAGCCTTGCGCAATGCTGATTCGGCCAGTAACATTTCTTCCTTGATTGATTTCTCACAGTCCACAAAAATGAAATCGTTCGGCTCTCAACACTCTGGAACTGAAACCGCCGAAGCTGGATCTGGCTTTGACAGCATCAAGTTGAACATAGACAAACCCGGTACTTAATATTCAATATGTCCAACACCCCAAACATGTCCAACACCTTGGAACTCACCAAGCAACTCATCTCTCGCCGCTCACTCACACCATTAGATGAAGGCTGCCTCGCACTCATCAGCGCGCGCCTGCAACCCCTAGGCTTCAAGCTGGAAATGATGCGCCACGGCAACGTGGATAATCTGTGGACAAGGCGCGGCAGCAATAGTCCGCTGATCTGCTTCGCCGGCCACACCGATGTCGTGCCGACCGGCCCGCTGGACAAATGGCACAGCGACCCATTCACGCCCACCATACGTGACGGCCTGTTATATGGTCGCGGTGCAGCCGACATGAAAGGTTCACTAGCGGCTTTTATTACCGCTATCGAAAAATTTATTGCGGCTCATCCCCAGCACGGCGGTTCTATCGCCTTGCTGCTGACCTCGGATGAGGAAGGTGTGGCCACTGAAGGCACGGTGCGCGTGGTCGAAGCCTTGCAGGCGCGTGGCGAAAAAATGGATTACTGCATCGTCGGCGAACCCACTTCGGCTGCCAAAACCGGCGACACCATCAAGAACGGGCGGCGCGGTTCGTTGTCCGGCGCACTCACGGTTAAGGGCGTACAAGGCCACATCGCCTATCCGCATCTGGTGAAGAATCCCATTCACCTGTGCGCGCCTGCCGTTGCTGAATTGGCAACGACCGTGTGGGACAAGGGCAACGAATATTTTCCGCCGACTTCCTGGCAGATTTCCAACATCCACGGCGGCACCGGCGCGACCAACGTCGTGCCCGGCACAGTGGAAATCGAGTTCAATTTCCGCTTCGCTACCGCCAGCACGGTAGATGGCTTGAAAGACAGAGTACACGCCATCCTGGACAAGCATGGCCTGAGCTACGATTTACTGTGGACATTATCCGGCAAGCCTTATCTCACCCCGCGCGGCAACCTGGTGGAGGCGGTCAGTACCGCCATCAAACAAGTCACTGGAATCGAAACTGAACTTTCCACCAGCGGCGGCACCTCGGATGGGCGCTTCATCGCCGACATTTGCCCGCAGGTAATCGAACTCGGCCCGCTCAACGCCACCATCCATAAACTGAATGAATGCGTGGCCGTAGCCGATCTGGATATTCTGTCCGACATTTACACTCACACGCTGGTTAATTTGTTAGTGAAAAAAGCGTGAGCGCGCTTCATCTTTTCGACGATGCCGACGATCTGCACACCGTGCGCGACTGGCTACGCCTCGCGGTCAGCGCCTTCAACGAAGCCAAGCTCAGCTTCGGCCATGGCTCGGCCAATGCTTATGATGAAGCGGCTTATCTCATCCTGCACACCCTACATTTGCCGCTGGATACACTCACCCCCTTTCTCGATGCGCGCCTGACCGCAAAAGAAAAAAATGCCTTGCGTACACTACTAAAACAGCGCGTTGAAAAAAAAATCCCGGCAGCGTATTTGACGCACGAAGCATGGCTGGGCAGCTTTCGCTTTTATGTGGACGAGCGCGTCATCGTGCCGCGCTCTTTCATCGCCGAGCTACTAGAAACACAACTCACGCCCTGGGTGGAGAACCCAGAGGCCGTGACCCGCGTGCTGGATCTATGCAGCGGCAGCGGTTGCCTCGCCATTTTGGCCGCGCACGCCTATCCGAACACCGAGGTGGATGCGGTAGATATTTCGCCCAGCGCACTGGAAGTGGCGCAGCGCAATGTAGCCGACTATGATCTGAATGGTCGGATTAGCCTGATTGAATCCGACCTGTTTACGAATCTGCACAACAAGAAATATGACGTCATCATCAGCAACCCGCCCTATGTAGATGCAGCGTCAGTTGCATCGCTGCCCAAGGAATATCTGCACGAACCGAAACTGGCGCTGGGCAGCGGCGCTGACGGACTGGATGCCACGCGCGAAAT
>JANONO010000038.1:0-13950 GCA_031420875.1 Gallionellaceae bacterium
TTCGCCGTGTTGTTGCTGGTGTTGGCGACTCGATTATTGCTTAGAGCGCTACAGTATTAAAAGAGAATGTGCATCAGCAAATTGCAGCGGGGGCTATTGAAATGGCTAGGTCTGTTCTGGCCTCATACTTATTCTGGCTGCACTGGTTTGCGCTCAACCAGCAATGAATGAAGGCGGCGGCTGTCAGCGCGCAAAACGGTAAAATCTAAATTGCCTATAGTGAGCCGATCGCCACGCTTGGGTAATTGTCCCGCAGCCTTGATGACCAAACCACCGATGGTGTCATACTCTTCGTCACTCAATGATGTGTTGAGCGCCGCGTTGAAATCTGCAATCTCAGTGGCTGCCTTGACCCGCCAATTGCCATCGCTGCTTTGTATGAGGTTATCTTCGTCTTCATCGAAATCATATTCATCTTCAATGTCGCCGACGATTTGCTCTAGCACATCTTCGATGGTAACCATGCCGCACACTCCGCCGTATTCATCTACTACAAGCGCAATGTGATTGCGGTTGCTGCGAAAATCGCGCAGCAAGACATTCAGACGCTTGGACTCCGGCACAAATATAGCCGGGCGCAACATATCGCGCACGTCGAACTCCTCGCCCGCGTAGTAGCGCAGCAAGTCTTTTGCCAGCAAGATACCGATAATGTTATCTTTGTTGCCATCAATGACCGGGAAGCGCGAGTGCGCGGTCTCAATGACAAAAGGAATAAATTGCTCCGGTGGCTGGCTAATGTCTATGACATCCATCTGCGCGCGGGGGATCATAATTTCGTGCACCTGCTGCTCTGATACTTGAATCACCCCTTCCATCATGGACAGGGCATCGGCATCTAACAGATTGCGCTCATAGGCAGAGTGCAGCAGACCCACTAATTGTTCGCGATCTTCTGGTTCGCGCAACAACATGGTGGAGAGTCGTTCCAGCAGGCTAGGTTTATTGCCTTCGGTTTTGTTGCTTTCGGATGAATCCATCTTTTACTTGTGAGGTGTAACTGAATAGCGGTAGGGATCAGCATACCTTAATTTTGCCAGCAATGCAGTTTCCAACGCTTCCATTACCGTGGCATCGGCATCATTTTCGTGGTCATAACCTTGCAGGTGCAGGGCGGCGTGGATGGCGAGGTGGGCGTAATGAGCGGCCAATGTCTTATGCTGTTCGCGCGCTTCTTTTGCCACGACAGGCGCGCACATCACAATGTCGCCCGACCATGGATCGGTGTCGTGATAGGCAAAGGTCAGCACATTGGTGGGGTAGTCTTTAGCGCGATAATTTTTATTCAGCTTGCGTCCTTCTGCTTGGCCTACGATACGCAGCACGATTTTTACATCACGCTGCAAAGCACATTTAATCCAGCGGCGAAACTGTGGTCGCGTCGGCAAATTGCTTGCGTCAACGGCATACTGCACAGACAGAGAGAGCTTGGGCGCGGCATCCATACTTAATTCAGCTCCGGCTCTCCGCCCTTAGGAAATAACACCCACAGCCGTCCCTGCTGCTTCATCTTGCCCGCCAGTGCTCCTGCTGATTCACCAAATCCCCAAAAAAAATCGGCACGTACCGCGCCTTTAATAGCACCACCCGTATCTTGAGCCAGCATCAGGCGGTTGAGTGGGGCACTGTCGTTAGGGTAGGTGGTGGCAAGAAACACTGGCGCGCCCAAAGGAATAGTGCGCGGATCTATTGCTAGGCTGTATTCATTGGTGAGCGGCACACCCAGCGCGCCCAGCGGGGCAGACAAATTTTCCGGCAATTCGCGGAAAAAAACATAGCTGGGATTCTGCTCCAATAGCGCAGTGAGTTTTTCTGGATTTTTTTCTGCCCAATGTTTGATACCCTGCATCGAGGCTTCTTCCAGCTTGAGTTCGCCTCCCTCCACCAGTTTCTTGCCGATGGAGACATAGGGGTGACCGTTTTGCTCGGCATAGCCTACCTTCACTTGCGAACCATCTGCCAACTCAATTCTCCCCGAACCTTGAATCTGCAAAAAAAACAGCTCGACGGCATTTTCTACCCAGAATAGTTCGCGCCCCTTGAGTGCATCGGTTACGCTGTCAATTTCAGCACGGCTGTAATAAGGCATGACACGCTTGCCTTGCAGACGGCCGCGCAGACGCAAATCTTTAAGTTGCGGATAAACTTCGCTCAGATCAATCGTCAACATATCATCCGGCACGGCATACAGTGGGTAGCGAAAGCGTTGGGTCTTTACCCGCCCCCCCAGCAGCAACGGTTCGTAATAGCCAGTAATCATCCCTTGTTCAGAGCCATCGGGATTGAATACTTGATAAGGCGTAAACCATTCTTCGTAGAATGCCCGCAATACAGCGCTGTCATTAGTCGGCAAACCTTCAGCTTGGGTACATGCCTCTTGCCATTGCGGTTTAGCTTTCAGCACACGGCAGCTTTGCAAAAAAGCCTGCTTGGATGGGGTGAGGTCTAGCGTTTGCCAGTCCGGCAACATTTCCCATTTGCTCACCGCAAAAACTGGCGCAGGGGGCAATGTGGCTGGTGGCTGCGCTACGACTTGTGCGGGCGGCTTAGGGAGCGAGGTACAAGCAGCAAGCAAGCAGCTCATCACAATAGATTGCCATTTTTTATTTATGTCAAACATTCATTCCATCCTTAAAATTGCAGTATCTTCTTAAATAGTAAAATTTGATCCCATATCAACTGGGGCATTATGCAAAAAAAGCTTTACATAAGCTATAGTTATTGGTAGGCTTTAAACCACTTTGTACGGAAAAGCTCTAATCGGCCTATGATTAAAGGAAATTTTGACATTCCATTGGATTTTCTGAGCGCCAAGGCACCGCCCTTAATTGGGATTGATGTTTGCTCGTCTTCCGTCAAGATTGTGGAATTAAGTGAATTACCTAAAAAAACGGGTTACACAGTAGAGCGCTATACTATCGAGCCCTTACCCAAAGATGCGGTCAGCGATGGCAATATCAACAATCTGGAAGCCGTTGCGGACAGCATACAACGCGCTTGGAAGCGTATGGGAACGCGTATCAAAAATGTCAGCTTAGCGCTTCCTGCCGCCGCCGTCATCACCAAAAAAATTCTGTTGCCTAGTGGTTTGCGCGAAAAAGATCTGGAATATCAGGTTGAAGCGGAAGCCAATCAGTATATTCCGTTTGCCATAGAAGAAGTTAATCTGGATTTTCAAGTGATCGGCCCGGCGCCAGGAAATGCGGCTGAAGTCGAGGTGTTGTTAGCCGCTTCGCGCAAAGCCAATGTAGAAGATCGTGTTGCGGCCGCTCAAGCCGCCGGACTCAAGGCAGTGGTCATTGATGTGGAAACTTATGCTGCGGAATTAGCTTTTGATCAAATATGCTCTCAATTGCCGGATGGTGCTGTAGATCAATGCGTAGCGTTGATGGATATTGGTGCCCACGTGATGAATCTGAATGTACTGCGTAACGGGCAATCTGTCTATGCACGCGATCAGCAGTTGGGGGGCGAACAACTCACCCAGATGATTCAGAATGTATTCGGACTATCTGCCGATGAAGCAGAAGCGGGCAAGCGCAACGGTGGATTGCCGGAAAATTATGAAAATGATGTGCTGTCACCCTTCCTGGATAATGTGGCGGGCGAGGTATCACGTGCCATTCAACTTTTCTTTACCTCTACTCAATTCAGCGAAGTGAATTACATCGTCTTGGCCGGGGGCTGCGCCGCACTGACGGGCTTGGATGATGCAGTGGCAACACGCACCCAGATAAAAACCCTCATTGCCAACCCCTTTGCCCAGATGATTTTGTCTGACCGCATCAAACCCCGCCAATTACAGGTTGATGCACCCTCGCTGATGATAGCCTGCGGCCTCGCACTGCGGAGGTTTGACCCCACATGATACGCATTAACTTATTGCCGCACCGCGCAGAAAAGCGCAAAGCGCTGCAAATTCAATTTATCGCGTTTGGTGTCATTTCCCTGCTAATGGGAGCAATTGTAGTCGGCTTGGTACACGTTTCTATTAATGCACAGATTGAGTATCAAGAGCGCCGCAATCAATATCTTAACGATGAAATTGTCCTACTGGACAAACAAATTTCTGAAATTAACCAGCTAAAGTCAGAAATTGCCGCACTCGATTCACGCAAGACCGTGGTAGAAAAATTACAAAGTACGCGCTCGGATGTGGTTCATTTGCTCGATCAAATGTTGCGCATACTGCCGGAAGGTGTCTATCTAAAAACGATGAAGCAGTCGGGTAATAAAATTAATTTGGTAGGCTATACCCAATCGAATGCCAGAGTTTCAACCTTAATGCGCTCGATTGAAGGCTCACCTTGGCTGGAAGCGCCCTCATTGATACAGATAGTTGCTACCATCACCAATGGTGCGCGCCTGAGTGAATTCTCCCTAGAATTTTACTTGACCCAGCAACTGCCGGAAGCTGCTGCTACACCAGCACAAACTACCGACAAGAAAGGTCAGGGTAAATAATGAATTTTCTAGAAGACTTGAAAAATATTAACCCCAAAGACCCAGGTGGTTGGCCTTGGCTTATAAAAATCAGTGGCTTAGTAGCGATATTTGTAGCGGTGATTGCGGCTGGCGCTGCACTTGACTGGATGGGGCAATGGGAAATGCTGGGCTCTGCTCAGGAGAAAGAAATTGCGCTGAAACAAGATTTTGAAGCTAAAAAAAGAATCGCTATCAATCTGGATATTATTAAGAAAAAGTTGACCGAGACTAAACAGTCTTTCGATTCTTTACTTAAACAGTTGCCCAGCAAATCAGAAATGGATGCGCTACTGACAGATATTAATCAAGCGGGGTTGGGGCGTGGCTTGCTGTTTGAATTATTCCGCCCCAGCACTGAAGTTATCACGGGCGTGTTTGCCGAACGACCCATCGCCCTGAAAGTAACTGGCAACTATGATGATCTAGGCAAATTTTCCAGCGATATAGGGCAATTGTCGCGCATCGTGTCGCTCAGTGAAATTAACATAGCCACCATGGCCGGCGGACAGCTGGCTATGGATGCGATGGCCAAAACTTATCGCTACCTGGATGAGGAAGAGTTAGCTGCACAAAAAGCCGCGCAGAAAAAATCTGCCAAACCAGCATCTGGAGCGAAAGAATGAGGTTCACTGCCAACTTGATGATGTTAAGCATGTTGCTGCTGAGCGGATGCGGTGGAGAAGAGTTTCAGGATTTGCGTGATTTTGTAAGAACCGCGGGTGAGGATATGCGCGGCAAGGTGGATCCTCCACCTGAGCTTAAGCCCTACGAACCCTTCACCTATGATAATTCACTGGCTTTGCCTGATCCGTTCAAACCCCGCAAATCAGAAACCAAGGGCGGCGGTAACGCGGGCATCAATCAGCCGGACATGGCGCGCGCCAAGGAACCTCTGGAAGAGGTTCCGCTGGAAGGCATCAAGATGGTCGGCTATCTTTACCAAGCAGGCGTGGGTCACGCGGTCGTTCGCTCTCCAGACGGAAAGATACACCGAGTCAAGGCGGGAAATTATTTAGGACCTAATTTCGGTAAAATTTTATCCGTCACAGATGCCGAAATTAGTGTCAAAGAACAGATTCAAGACAGCCTTGGAGACTGGACAGAACGCATCAGCATTTTGCCATTGTTAGAATGATCAGGAGTAAAACGTATGAGATTGCTTAAAAACTCAACCAACATCATGTTCAAGCTGGCTGTTGCGGCATTAATAATGATCTGTGCATACACTGCCCAAGCGCAAGATTCCGCCCCCGAAAATTTGGATACACCCAACAGCATACAGTCTCTTAACCTCAGCAGCTTGTCGGATGACAAATTATTACTTACAGTGGGACTCAAAACTGCACCTGACAGCACACCTTTAAATTTTGCGATCAACACCCCTCCGCGCATTGCTTTTGACTTTCCCGGCACAACAAACGGCTTGGGTAAGTCCATGCAGGAATTTGGAGTAGGCGAGGTACGCAGCGCCAACATCGTGCAGGCTGGAAACCGCACCCGCCTAGTGATTAATCTGAATCAAATGTTGGTCTATGACACGCGCATAGAAGGCAATAATTTGCTGATTACACTACAAGGAAATGCAGCCAACGCAGCAGTTGATGCCAAGACGGTGCGATTTGCCGAAGCTCCGCTGGGCGTGCAAAAATTTAATTTGCGCGACATTGATTTTAGCCGGGGTAAAAATGGCGAAGGGCGGGTTCAGATAGACCTGTCAGATGCAGGCATGGGCATAGATGTCAAAACCCAAGGTACGAGCTTGATTTTGGATTTCATTAAAACGAATTTACCGCGCAACCTACAACGCAAACTGGATGTAACAGATTTTGGTACGCCTATTGTAGATATAGATACCTTCGTGCAGGGCGACAATGTGCGTATGGTTATTCAGCCCAAAGGATTTTGGGAACACATCGCCTATCAAACAGACAACAAATTTATCGTAGAAGTCAAAGCCATTGTTGAAGACCCCAACAAGCTCGTGAAGGGCACCCAACTCGGTTACGCCGGGGAAAAGCTGACATTGAGCTTTCAGAATATCGCAGTGCGCGAAGCGCTGAACGTGATTGCCGACTTCACCAATTTGAACATGGTTATCAGCGATACCGTAAACGGTAACCTGACTTTGCGTTTGAAAGATGTGCCATAAGATCAAACACTACAGATCATTCTGGACACGCGCGGACTGGATATGCGCAAAAACGGCAACGTCATTCAGGTTGCCCCGCGCGAGGAATTCGCAGCCAAAGAAAAATTAAGTCTAGCCGCTTCGCAGGATCTTGCAGAACTTGAAATTTTGCGCACGGAAAGTTTCAAGCTCAGTTATCAGAAGGGTGATGAAGTAGCTGAATTGCTGACCAACAAAGAACAGCGCATGCTGTCCAAGCGTGGTAGCGCAGTCGTTGACCGACGCACCAACACAGTATTTGTGCAGGACACGCTGTCACGCTTGGAAGAAGTCCGCAAGCTGATCAGTCAAATTGACGTGGCAGTGAGCCAGGTGATGATAGAGGCGCGCTTTGTAGAGGCGGGGGATACCTTCAAACGAAACCTGGGAGGGCGTCTCAGGACTGCCGCCCCGTTCGCTAATACGATTGTGCCTAGGGGGTTTGTCAGCGGCACTGGTTCAGTTACAAGTGTGAACTTGCCGGGCGGAGCTTTTGGTGCTGGCGGAGACTTGAATTTTTCAGTTTTCGGAGCCGATCCTACTAGGCTGTTGACGCTGGAATTGACAGCCTCCGAAGTGGATGGCAAGACTAAATCCATTGCCAGCCCGCGCGTCGTAACGGCAAATGGCACAGAAGCCTTGATTGAGTCGGGAGTTGAAATTCCCTATGAGACGTTCAGCGCTCAAGGTACGCGAGTGGAATTCAAGAAAGCAGTTTTAAGCCTTAAGGTCACCCCCCAAATCACGCCGGATGGCAATGTCAGCATGACCATAGATGTTAATCAGGATACGGTCGGGGAAATATTTAACCGAATTCCGAGCATTAACACCAAAAAAGTCACCACCCAAGTACTGGTTGAAAATGGTGGAACGGTGGTGATAGGTGGCGTATATACACAGGACAATATTTTTACTGAAAATAAGGTTCCACTGCTAGGCGACCTGCCGCTTATCGGCTGGCTATTCAAAAATGAGCTACGGAACGATGCAAAAAAAGAATTGTTGATTTTTATCACACCAAAAATCTTAAAAGACAGTTTGAATTTACGGTGAAATAACGGTCACGAATCGAAGCCCGGCGATGCCGGGCTTTTTTATTGGCTTTTTGATTGGACCTGCGACCATACTGACTTTTCCGCTACAATCTGCACATGGGCATCTCTAAAAATCCAAACTCCGTCGCGATACTGTGTTACTCAAAAAATTTTAACGCTTGCATATCAAATCATATGCGGCGCGCTAAAATTTTTATCGGACCTTGTCTCGCTTAGGATTTTAAATTTTTAGAGATACCCACATGCAAATAGAAAATTCATTGCCAAACAAACTCTCATCCGGAAATATTTTTCTGGTGGGAATGATGGGCTCAGGCAAAACGACCGTAGGAAAAATCCTCGCCCATCGAACTGGTAAAATTTTTATAGACAGTGACGATGAAATAAAAAAACGCACCGGGGTTACAATTCCTCATATTTTTGATGTTGAAGGTGAGGCTGGATTTCGTCAGCGCGAAGCAAGTGTTATTCAAGAATTAGTGCGGCACAGCAATATTGTTTTAGCAACGGGAGGCGGGGCAGTGCTGAGCGAGCAAGTGCGGGAAGCATTGGCAGGCAATGGCATCGTGGTCTATCTAAAAAGCACGGTTCACGACCTGTGGCTACGCACACGGCATGATCGCAACCGCCCGCTTTTGCAGACCGCTGACCCTTACGCTCGGCTAAAAGAATTGTGCCAACAGCGCGACCCCCTCTACACCACAGTAGCCGATCTAATCGAGCCCACCGGCAAGCAAAGCCCGCAGACTTTGGTGCTGCACCTGGAGACAGAATTGAGAAAAATTACAGAAAAATTAGCGCTGGCTACATCATGCAAACACTAACCGTAAGCCTGGCGAACCGCAGTTATCCTATCCACATTGGGGAGAATTTACTGAGCCAAGCAGAATTATTATTGCCGCATTTGTCCAGCAAAAAAGTGGCCGTGGTGACCAATACCACTGTCGCGGCGCTGTATCTTGCGCCTTTACAATCCTTGTTGCACAAGCATGGCATAGATGTGCTGCCCATCATCTTGCCGGATGGTGAGGAATATAAAAATGCAGAAATACTGGGCACGATTTATACCGCCTTGCTAAGCAATCGCTGTGAACGAAATACGACGGTACTCGCCTTGGGTGGTGGCGTTGTCGGTGACATGGCGGGTTATGCGGCTGCGACCTATTTGCGCGGTGTGCCCTTTATCCAGATTCCTACTACTTTGCTGGCGCAAGTGGATTCGTCGGTGGGTGGTAAGACCGGCATTAACCATGCGCTGGGCAAGAATATGATAGGCGCGTTTTACCAACCGCAAGTGGTGCTGGCTGACATTGCCACGCTGGCAACGCTGCCGGATCGAGAATTACGGGCAGGGATAGCTGAGGTCATCAAATATGGCTTAATCCGCGACCTGCCTTTTTTTGAATGGCTGGAGCAAAACATAGACAAGTTGTTGGCGCGTGATACAAGCGCGCTGCAATACGCCATTAGTCGCAGTTGCCAGAACAAGGCCGAAGTCGTCGCCAAGGATGAGCGCGAGAGCGGCGAACGGGCGCTACTCAATCTCGGCCACACTTTCGGCCACGCGATTGAAACCGGCATGGGCTATGGCGTGTGGTTGCACGGCGAAGCAGTGGCGGCGGGCACCCTCATGGCTGCCGATTTATCATGCCGCCTAGCTTGGCTCAGCGCGCAGGATGTCGCCCGCATTCGCACTTTGTTTGAACGCAGCGAATTACCGCTAGTAGCACCCGCTTTGGGCGAAGAAAAGTATTTACAGCTCATGGGGCTGGACAAAAAAGTAGTGGGTGGACAAATACGCTTTGTCTTGCTGAAGCGCATAGGCCAAGCGCTGGTCAGCGGAGATGTGCCGCAAGCATTATTGCTACAGACGTTAAATGCTTGCAGTCTAGGAGCAATAAAGTAAGCTGCACTAACAATTATCCTAAAAACGGCATATCCATCCGCAGATTAGCGCAGATTTTTTTTGAAAGTTGTGGAGGAGCATTGCCATACCCTAAGGGTGAGTTTCCAATCAGAATGGCTTATTGTTTAATCGGCGGAAATCTGTGTCATCTGCGGACAACTGCTTTTTCTAGGATGATGTGATAGAAAATGGAACTAGCCTCTTACGCAGTCAGTGAGCACAACACGCGCAGCAGAGCGGTGCGTGAAGAAGCGCCGTTTGGTCGCAGCGAATTTCAGCGCGATCGTGACCGCATCATCCATTCCACTGCTTTCCGCCGTCTGGAATATAAGACTCAAGTTTTCGTTAACCACGAAGGTGATTTATTTCGCACCCGTTTAACCCACAGCATGGAAGTGGCGCAAATCGGACGCTCCATCGCACGTTACCTGAAATTAAACGAAGACCTGGTGGAGGCTATTTCACTGGCGCACGATTTAGGTCACACGCCTTTCGGCCATGCCGGGCAGGATGCCTTGAATGCCTGCATGAAAGAATACGGCGGCTTCGAGCACAATCTGCAATCATTGCGCGTGGTGGATGTGCTGGAAGATCACTATGCCGCCTTTGATGGGCTCAATCTGTGTTTTGAAACCCGCGAAGGCATACTCAAACATTGTTCACCAGAAAAAGCCGCCAAGCTGGGCGAGATAGGCGAACGCTTCCTCAAGCAACAACGCCCATCACTGGAAGCGCAAATTGCCAACCTCGCTGATGAAATCGCATACAACAATCATGATGTGGATGATGGCCTGCGTTCCGGGCTGCTAACCCTGGATCAAATCGCCGAGGTGCGGTTATTTGCCGGACATCTCGCCATCGTGCGCGCAGCCTATCCTGGTCTTGCGGAGCGGCGTCTGATCCACGAAACCATACGGCGCATGATTAACACGCTAGCCACTGACTTGATCCGCGAAACCGAAAAAAATATTCAGCAGCAAGGCATACGTGAAATCGCTGAGGTGCGCGCCGCGCCACCATTGGCCGCATTCAGCGCAGAAATTTATGAGCAACAGCGCGAGCTTAAGAAATTTTTACGCAACCACTTATACCGTCACTACCGCGTCATGCGTATGAGCACCAAAGCGCGCCGCATCATCGGTGATTTGTTCCAGGCATTTATGGAAAACAGCCGCCTGCTGCCGCCACAGTTTGAAAAACAGGCGCAAACAGACTGCTCCCGCGCCGTTTCTGACTACATCGCCGGCATGACCGACCGCTACGCCATCAAGGAGCATCGTCGGCTATTTGCGGTGGAGGAATAGTAAACCTATCAAGCTTAGTTCAAGCTACGGCATGGCTGGAACGCGGGCGTCCCACCCGCAGCGGGCAGGATGTCCGCGCTCCCAGTTACCATTTGTCATCTGAAATAGATGCGGGCAACTAAAATTTTAAAATAATCCCAACTTTCGTTACAGAGCAAAACCTAAACAGGAAATTTTAATGCGTACCACATTGACGAACTTGAAGGCGATGCGCGATAAGGGCGAAAAAATTGCCATGCTGACCTGTTATGACGCCAGCTTTGCTGCGCTACTCGAAGCACAAGGTGTAGATATATTGCTGGTGGGAGATTCGCTCGGCATGGTGTTGCAAGGGCATGAAACCACCTTGCCCGTGACGTTGGATGACATGATTTATCACACCGAATGCGTGGCGCGAGGCGCTAAGCAAGCATTCATTATGAGTGACATGCCATTCGGAACATTCCAAGTCAGCGCGCAAGAAACTTTTTCCCACACCGCAAAGTTGATGGTGGCGGGCGCGCAGATGGTCAAACTGGAAGGCGGCGCAGCAATGGTTGAAACGGTGCGCTTTCTCACCGAGCGCGGCATACCGGTATGCGGACACATCGGGCTAACGCCACAGTCAGTGCATCAATTAGGCGGCTATCGTGTGCAAGGAAAAGAATCCGCCGCCGCGCAACAATTGTTGCAAGATGCGGTAGCACTGGAACAAGCCGGGGCCGGCATGATGTTGCTGGAAGCCATACCCGCGTTATTGGCAGCAGAGATTACCGCTGCGCTATCCATCCCTACTATAGGCATAGGCGCAGGCGCAGCCTGCTCAGCTCAAGTGCTGGTGCTGCATGATATGCTGGATATATTTCCGGGCAAGAAGCCGCGCTTTGTGAAGAACTATATGCAGGGAGCAGAGAGCATCGCGGCAGCAGTTGCGACTTATGTTAGCGAAGTGAAGGCGGGTATTTTTCCGGCGCAGGAACATAGCTTTTAGCTCCATTTGTAACGCCAATAACTTTTATTATCCTAATAAAGCATAGTTCAAGCCACTTCAAGCCACAGAGATCAGGCTGCTAGCCAGCTTCTGCCGGTTTGTGCTTGAAAATAATTTCATTGTCTTGTGAAATGGTGGTGATGACATTGGTGGCCGACAGCTCTATCAGTTTGCCGCTGGCGTTATATACAAACCTGATTTCGCCGCCGCCGACAAATCTCACATAGTGCGATATGGATCCGACAATGTTGTTGATATTGTGAACTTCAATATCTGCCAGGTTGTGTATTCCGACAGCCCCAATTTTTTTGAGATTGATATTTGCTCTTCCCTGCTCGTCAATTGCTATCATCTCACCCGTGCTTGTTGAAATGGACACCGTGCCATCGGCATTGTGCTTGATCGTGGGGTCGAGGCCATCAAATTCCATGTGCATACTCCAGTCAATAAATTAGTAAATAAATCGGGCGTCCATCGTAAACGTAACCTAAAATCAAGGCAATTAAATCTTAACGCTATGTCATATAGAACCGTGTCATGCTGAATGCCGATTATCTAGCTCGCTCCCGCACCTCTGTATGGCATCCTTACACGCAGATGAAGCGGCACGAAACTTTGCCGCTGCTGCCGATTGAGCGCGGGCAGGGGGTGTGGCTGTATGATTTCGACGGCAAGCGTTATTTGGATGCGGTGAGTTCCTGGTGGGTGAATTTATTCGGGCATTGCAATCCGCGTATCAACGCCGCCATTACCGACCAACTGGGCAAGTTGGAGCACGTCATGCTGGCTGGCTTCACTCACGACCCGGTGATACAGCTTGCAGAGCGTCAGGCGCAACTGGCCCCGACTGGATTGGGCCACTGCTTTTTTGCTTCAGACGGTGCCTCCGCTATCGAAATCACGCTCAAGATGAGCGTGCATTATTGGCGCAACAGCGGTCAGCCAGGCAAGCATCATTTCATCAGCCTGCAAAATTCATATCACGGTGAAACGCTGGGCGCGCTCTCGGTAACGGATGTGGCTTTGTTTAAAGACGCATATGGTGAGTTGCTTAAAAAAAATGCCACTGTGATGAGCCCGGATAGTCGCATGGCCAGAGTGGGTGAGAGCGCCCACGATTATGCCGTGCGCAGTGTCGGCGAGCTGGAGCAATATTTACAACAACATCACCACAGCATTGCGGCATTGATTGTAGAGCCGCTGGTGCAAGGCGCGGCAGGCATGGCCATGTATCACCCGATATATTTAACTCGTGCGCGTGCGTTGTGCCATCAGTATCAGGTACATCTGATTGCCGATGAAATTGCAGTGGGCATGGGACGAACGGGGACGATGTTTGCCTGTGAGCAGGCGGGCATTTCACCGGATTTTATGTGTTTGTCCAAGGGGCTGACGGGAGGCTATCTGCCGCTGTCGGTGGTGCTGACAACTGATGAAATTTATCAGGCATTTTATGACGACGACCTAGCGCGCGGATTTTTGCATTCACATTCTTATACCGGCAATCCACTTGCTTGTCGTGCGGCACTGGCCACGCTGGATATTTTCTCCCAAGATGATGTGCTCAACGTCAACCGCCATAAAGCTGCGTATTTCAATCGGATGGCACAGCCCTTACGCGACCATCCAGCGGTAAAAAATTTCCGCAACAGCGGCATGATCTGGGCATTTGAGGTGGATAGCCCTCATACCGATTTCGCTCGACGTTGTTTTCAGCTTGCGCTGGAACAGGAGATTTTATTGCGGCCTATAGGCCATACCATTTATTTTATGCCGCCCTATATCATTAGCGAAGTGGAGATAGATAAGCTGATTGCAGGGTCGTTGGCGGTGATAGAGGCGCTTGCCTGAAGGATGCTGATGAAACTGTATTGCTCACTGCTATTAATTATCTTTGTGGGGTATCCAGCCAAATACGGTAACTAGTGTAGTGTTGCATTCTGTTTGGAACTTAAACGCTCGTTAGCGCGAATGACTTTTTGCAATATATCTTTTGCCTTGGCAGTCCAGATGAAAGGCTTTGGTTCAATGTTATGGTGACTGATGTATCCATTGATGGCCTC
>JANONO010000039.1:0-9957 GCA_031420875.1 Gallionellaceae bacterium
GGGCGCCTCTAAAAATTCAAAATCCTAAGCTAGGCAAGGCGCGAGAAAAATTTTAGCGCGCCGCATATGTTTGATATGTAAGCGTTAAAATTTTTGGAGCAACGCAGCATCGCGACGGAGTTTGGATTTTTAGAGGTGCCCATTATTGTTCTTGCCTTGCCGGCGCAATCACTTCCCGATTGCCATTACTCTGCATAGGGGTCACCACACCGGCGCGTTCCATCTGCTCTACCAGCCGCGCGGCGCGATTGTAACCAATACGTAAATGGCGCTGCACTAGTGAGATAGATGCGCGGCGTGACTTGATGACAATTTCCACGGCTTGGTCATACAAGGCATCAGACTCATCGCCGCCGCCTTCGACCTCCTCGCCCGCTTCAGGTTTTTCCAGTGAGGTCAGCACCCCCTCGATGTATTGCGGTTCGCCTTGCGCCTTGAGATATTCGACCACGCGATGAACTTCCTGATCAGACACGAAGGCGCCATGCACACGCTGCGGATAGCCGGTGCCGGGTGGTAGATAAAGCATGTCGCCTTGGCCGAGTAAAGCCTCCGCACCCATTTGATCCAGAATTGTGCGCGAATCAATTTTGCTCGACACCTGAACAGCCACGCGCGTCGGCACGTTAGCTTTAATCAAACCGGTAATGACATCCACCGACGGGCGTTGTGTGGCCAGCACCAGATGAATGCCGGAGGCGCGCGCTTTTTGAGCGAGGCGCGCAATCAACTCTTCAATTTTTTTGCCGACCACCATCATCAAATCGGCCAGCTCGTCTATCAAAATCACAATCAGCGGCAACTCTTCCAGCGCTTCCGGGTTGTCCGGGGTGAGCGTGAATGGGTTGGTTAGCGGCTGTTCGGCTTTGATAGCGTCGCGTATTTTCTGGTTGTAACCGGCGATGTTGCGTACCCCCAGCGCGGACATCAGGCGATAGCGTCTATCCATTTCCTGTACGCACCAGTTGAGCGCCGAGGCGGCTTGTTTCATGTCTATCACCACCGGTGCCAGCAGATGCGGTATGCCTTCATACATTGACAACTCCAGCATCTTCGGGTCTATCAGCAGCAAGCGCACCTCTTGTGGCGTGGCCTTGTACAGCAGACTCAAAATCATGGCGTTGATCGCCACCGACTTACCAGAGCCAGTCGTGCCCGCCACCAATACGTGCGGCATCTTGCCCAAGTCCGCCACCACTGGCTTGCCGGAAATATCCTTGCCCATGGCAATGGTGAGCGGGGTGTGCATATCGGCATAGGCTTGCGAACTCAGAATTTCCGAGAGCTTGACCATCTGCCGTTTAGGGTTGGGTAGCTCCAGCGCCATGTAGGCCTTGCCGGGTATGGTCTCGACCATGCGGATGCTGACCACGGATAGCGCGCGCGCCAAGTCTCGCACTAGATTGGTAATCTGGCTACCTTTTACGCCGACGGCGGGCTCAATTTCGTAGCGCGTGATCACCGGCCCCGGATAGGCCGCGACCACTTTGACGGCCACACCAAAATCGTTGAGCTTGCTCTCGATCAAGCGCGAGGTGTAGGCCATAGTTTCGGCTGATAACACTTCAACTTCATGTGCTGGTTTGTCCAGCAAATGTAGCGGCGGCAAGGGCGAATCCGGCATATCGGCAAACAGCGGCACTTGTTTTTCTTGCGCCGCGCGCGCCGACTGACGTACCTCAAACAGCGGCTGCTCGATGTGTATCGGTTGATGATCTTCGACGCGCTTTTTTTCTTCTTCCACCACCGCTAGGCGTTCGCTCGATGCCGCTGCGCCGATGCGCTTATCCTGCCAGGTTTGCCAAGTGTTCTTTGTCCAGAAATAAAATGTTTCCACGGCAGCGCCCAAGCGATCAGTGAAGCGTAGCCACGACAGACCGCTGAACAGGCTGAAGCTGGCTGCCATCAGCGCCAGCAGAAACAAAGTGACACCGGTGAATCCCAACAGCCGCGCCAGACTGTCGCCCAGCACAGCGCCCACCATGCCGCCGGGAGCGTTCGGCAGCGCGGCTTTCAAACTATACAAACGCAACGCCTCCAGCGCGCTGCTGGTCAGCAACAACACGGCAAACCCGGCCAGCGCCACCCACAGCGCACGGCGGTCAAATAGGCTGTCGGGCGACATGCGGCGGTAACCCTGCCACACACGCTGTAACAAAAATGCCACCCACCACCAGGCAGACAGACCGAAGGTGTAGAGCAACACATCCGCTAACCACGCGCCAAACACGCCGCCAGGATTGTGTATTGCCGCACCGCTGGCGCTATGCGACCAAGCCGGATCGGCACGATCATAGCCGTACAGAATCAGAACTAAATACAACGCCAACGCAACCAGCAACAGCCAGAGCGCCTCGCGTAGCAAGGCAACTAGCCGAGCCGGCAGTGGGGAGGACTTTTCAATGGGTTTCTCAGATAGACTGCTCAAGGACATAGTGCGTCTCGTAATATTTTTACTATAATACCTGCGCATGGCAGGAAAGATGTTGGTAGCGCAATAAGCACACCCTGAAATTTTATAGATTCACGTCATGCATTTTTAATTTTTGCTGGATATTTGATGTGGAAGCCAGCATCCAGAATCAATCGAACACCCACTTGGTGAGGCTGAATTTCTCGGTTCCTCATATTTCACCCTACCTTTCATAAGTAGCATAACCCTAGGGTTGCAAGCCCACGCTATTTCGCAGCTCAATTGCGTTTTACCGCCGTTATTCTATGCAAGACATTTGCGGGTGAGATTCTGTTACTACTGCTATGCAGCCGCACCTCGTTATAGTCACGTCACTACGTTACGATTTCAATGAGCCCTAGCAACAAAGAAACCTATTGCCAAGGCAAGTAAAGGTTCCAATGCCATCAAACCTAAACCATATTTAACAATTGCAACAAAACTAACTAGCAAAAAAATAACTACTGCAATTGCTCTACCGGAAACTTAAAAAAAACTTAAAGGAAATATAGCTATCTACCCAACAAAAACCAAGCCCCAGAAAATACCTCTTTTCATTCCAAAAGCAAGCGATGGCAATTTAGGTTCACAGCAGACAGGTATAAGCGACATTACAGCCCATAATAAGATGACTAGGCTAACACGATAGCGAGTCCTAACAAACCTCTCACTGCTGCACCCTTCGGCATTCTCCTGGCGCGGCATCAACAAAAATACAAAGGGTAAGGACATCTCTAAAAATTCGTCATTCCCGCGCAGGCGGGAATCCAGCTTGTTGATTTTACTGGACTCCCGCCTTCACGGGTGCGACGAAATATGAATTTTTAGAGATGCCCTTAATAAATCAACCCAATTCTTTCAAACGCTGCTCCACAAATGCCTGCAATTCCACGCTCAGCGTATGTGTTTCAATGGCGTTTTTGAAAGCCGACCGCGCTTCTTCATTACGTTGCACTTCATGCAGAGAGACGCCCAAGCCCATTAACCAGATACCGGAATTAGGCATTTGCATTACCGCAATCTGATAATGCGTGATGGCTTCATTATGCTGGTTCAGTCTTTGATAAACAGCCGCAATAAAAGCGTGATACTCGGCTTGCTGCCCGGCATAGGGCAAAGCTTTCTGTAAGGTTTCCATGGCTAAAGGCAAATCATTGCGCTCCACTTGCAGGCGCGCCAGCAAGGTGGCGAACTCTATATTGTTGATATTTATTTTTAATCCATCTTGCAATACTCGTTCGGCATCGTCATTACGTTTTCTTTCCAGTAGTAACCATACCATGGCTTGACGCCCGCCATCATTGGCTGCATCCAACTTTAGAGCGGTGGTGTAAACATCCAGTGCCTCGTTAGCCCGCCCTTTTTGCACCAACTCGGTCGCCCGACGAAATTCATTTTCGGCACGCTGTTGTGTGCTGAACTGCTTCATTTGTTTTTCGACGGTAGCAGTTTGCTCAGTGGATCTGGGCGCTGATTTTAATTCAGCAATTTTTACCGCTTTTGGATTGGGCTTAGATGGAGGTTTGGGTGTGGATTGAGTTGTCTGAGGTAGAGTATTCAATTCGTAGCTCAAGCGCATAGCAGGCAACACCGTTTTTATATCGGGTGTTTTAGGGCTTTCTGGGTTAACAGCCACAACAGATATTTCTACAGGGGGAACGACAGTAGCGGGTGCGGGAATCGGTAGCGGCTCAGGCAGCGTTTCAGATTGCGGCATCGTACTTTGCCATAAGCCTGCACACACTAAAACTAATACGCTTAGCGCAGCCAGCAACCACAGCGCACGGTTATTTCTATGCAGCGGAACTGCGCGGACAGCGGCATGGGCAGCGAGTGGGGCAGCCCCACGCTTTTCCAAGTTCTGCAGTACCTGGTTGATTACACTCATCGCAACAGCGTCCAGCCCGCACCCATCATCACTATAATAAGCGCGGGTATTCCCCATGCCATCCAGTCACGTCGTGCTTCCGGTGTATCGGCTGCGGCATCACGCACATGCTTTGCCAATACTTGATGCCGACCTTCGCCATAAGCCAGCATCAAGGATTTGTGCGCGATGATGTTAATCAGCCGGGGAGTGCCATGGGTCACTCTGTGCATGAGTGAGGTTGCGCGGCTATTGAACAGGGTCTCGACTCCAAACCCAGCCACCGCCAGTCTATGACGCAGATAGCGATCCAGTTCGTCCTTGCGTAAACCCTTTAACTCATACTGAAAGCTGATGCGCTGCCGCAACTGGCGTACTGAATTATGTTTCAGGCGCTCGTTTAATTCTGGCTGGCCGAACAACACCACCTGCATCAACTTGCGTTTCTCGGTTTCCAAGTTAGTCAGCAGACGCAGTACCTCTAGGCTTTCCAGCGGCATCGCTTGTGCCTCATCCAGACAAACCAGCACACGCTTGCCGTCACGCGCAAAATTCAGCAATGCCCGCGTCAGCTCTTTGAGTATCTGGTGTTGATCGCTGTCTTTTTCGAGTACAACGCGAAACTCATCGGCTAGCGCCAGCAGCAGACTGCGTGGTTCCAGATAAGGGTTGGGGATGTAAGCCGTAATAAATTTGGCTGTTGTGTGGTTAGGCGCAGTGCTATCTTGCGTTCCGATAACAGTGGTTGTAGCAGCTTCACCATTGCCCAGCGTGGCCAGAAATTTTCGGCACAGTAAAGTTTTACCATTGCCTACTTCACCCACGATCTTGATGAAACCCTCACCGCTACGTGCGGCTATCAATAGCGTGTTTAGCGCTTCCTGATAATTTGAACAGGCGAAGAAAAAACTGGTATCAGGAGTCAGGCCGAAGGGGAATTCATGCAGGCCAAAATGAGTCAGGTACATATGGGAATTTTATGGTTTTTTATTCGAACCATCCATCATCTTGCTTATCCGCTCGCTGCTACGGCTAATGTCATCAGCCCAGTCTTGATCGCTATTCACGACCGTTGGCTTAATCAGAATAACCAGCTCACGTTTTTCGGTGCGCTTGCTGGTCCGCCCAAATAATCTTTTGGATAATCCCGGCAAGCCGGATTCTTCGCCTATCGTTGCCTGGCGCATCAAACCACCAATAGCCACGATTTGCCCATCGCGTACGCGCACGATGCTGTCGGTTTCGGAGACCGAGCTGGAAGCCAGCGGTAAATTTAAAAATCCCTGAGTGCCACCCAAGTTAACGACTTTGTTCACGGTGCTCACCTGGCTGACAGAAGGATGGACATGCAGAATAATTTCGTTATTTTCATCAATGCGTGGCGTGACATCCAATGCAATACCAGAAAAGAATGGCTGCACTCTAACCGTAGGGGCGGTGCCCTGCGCCGTAGTTGTGGTTGCCGTGCCGCCCGATACTTCGGTTACAAAAAATTCGTCCACCCCCACTTTCAATACTGCTTTCTGATTGTTCAAGGTAGCGATGCGCGGGCTGGACAACACATGTACATTACCCTGTGATTCAAGGAAGCTAAGCAGTCCGGCAAAATTACTGGTTTGGAAAGCCAAGCCAACTAAAGAACTAGGAGAATTTGAACTCAAAGACAGGTTGCTACCCGGAACAGCCGCTATCAGCCCATCGGTAATCGTCCCTGATGTGGCAAGAGATGCGCCGGGAGACATCTGGCCGACAGACAGGGGTCCCTTCGGGTTGGTTCTGAATGCAGCCCAATTGATGCCAGATTGAAAGCTATCGCTCAGTTGCACTTCGATAATTTTTGCTTCCAGATTAACTTGCCGCTCCACCGATATTTGCGAAGCCTTGAGATAGGCGGCCACATTTTTTTGCTCATCCGGCATGGCGCGCACCACGATCACGCCAGACATGGGGCTGATGACGACGCTACGGCCTGTTTCATTGCCAACAATTGCGGTCAAGGAGCGGCTTAACTCATCCCAGAAATCTGAACTGGAAGTCATACTGACCTTGCTGCTATCACGATTAGAATTGGTATTGCTAGTGGCTGCGGCTGCCCCGGAAGTGCTGCTATTTGAGGCGGTGGCATCGGTAATAGAACCAGAGGCTACACGCAGCGATGATTTTCCTTCACGTTGCCCGGTCAGATAATTAACTTGATACAAGCGCGTCTGTAGTGTGATCGGTTGGATATAAATACGTGAGCCTTCGACTTTGTAATCATAACCGTATATGTCACGCACTACCTCTAGCGCTTCAAACACGGTCACGTCCTTCAAATTAAGCGAAATGCTTCCCGCCACATCAGGATTGATTAACATGCTGTAGCGCGTGCCTGAAACGATGGCCATGAACACTTGGCTGGCTTCGGTGTTGTTGACTGTAATGTCAAATTTAGCTTCTACAGGTTTACCATCTATCTCCGGCATTTTTGCGGCAAGTGGGGGGAGCAAAGCGCTGTTCACTGCGTCCTGTTTATTCCGCGTGACTGCTGCCTCTTGGCTGGCTGTGCCTATTTCTTGGCGGATGGCATCAGCCGTAGAATTGTTTGAGCTGGGCGCAGCACAAGCAGTTAAACAGATCAATGCCAGCATTCCCAATCGCTGTTTCCAAACCAGCAACTGCTTCCATAGTATTCGGCTCATTTATTTTCCTCAGGTACGGCGTGTTCAACCGCCTCGTTGCTTGACTTGCCGTCTTTTTTTTCCAGTTGAATAGGTGCACTCGTTCTTACGGTTAGATTCACGCCGGGGAATAATGCCAACACCCGTTTGCTGCGCGCATTCTGCAATACCACACCGCTTGCGCTTACCTCTACCAATTTGGCTTTGCCTATTGTCTCACCCAACTCTACTGTTTTGCCGTTAATAATCGCGGCTCGACGTTCCGGAGAAATAATAATAGATTGCAGGCCATTGCTCGACGGGGAAATTATTTTTCTTTCTAGTGCAACATCCTGTTCGCTCGACGCACCATATATTCCAGAAGGGGGTTGAGTGGGATCGGATAGCTCTTCAGCGTAACAATGAACGGTAGCTAGCAGAGAGCAGAGAGCGATGATAAATCGCGGCGCAACTGCGCACACTCCTTGTCCCCAGGTTGTCAAATCAGCAGCCATGTTTTGTCCAAGCTCAAGGTATAAATAGTCAGCGACAGCTCAGCTACCGGATGCTTCACCACCTCCATGCTAGCTTTGCCCCAAAACATTTGCACAGGCAGTTTTTCAAGCGCAGAGAGGTATTGCAGCAAATCCAGATAACTGCCACTCACCGTAATTTGTACGCCATGTTTATAGACCTGCCTGTCCGACTGCATATCGGCTGTTGCTTGTGGGGCAACCGCTCCGTTTTCCCCTGGCTCCTGCTCCTCTTCGATGAGTGGTGTGACTGGCAAAGTATGCAAATTTATTAATTGCAAATGGCCATTTCTGTTGAGCACCTGCTCCAATACGCCCGCCATTTTTTCTGGCTGTACCAAGCGCTCCCTACTACTTTGCAGATAAGCATCACCCTCTGCGATTTGCTTTCTCAACAGACTCAATCGCTCGCGATCCGGTGAAGTTGCATTGCCCTTTTTTTCTTCAATCAAGGCTTCGATCTGCGCCTGTACTTCCTTCATTTTTTCTTCCTGTTGCGTGATCTGGGCAGACAGTTTTTTCTGTTGCGCCATCAGTGGATCAAGGAATAAGGTGCTAAGCAACGCCACCAACAAAAAAGCGGCGGCCGCAAAAATAAGCACACGCTCACGCAAGGCCAGATCATCTATAGTCGAGCTGAATTTTTCCCAATAGCGCTTCATTTTTTTTCTTCACCGACCTCAACCGATTGCAGCGTAAACTCAATATAGCGCGCTACTTTGCCGACTTCTGCTTTGGGTTGCTGCATTTGCAGTGAGGCGAAGGATTTTCCGCGCATAATATTTTCCCGATTCAAACGCCGCACATACGCGGGTACCAGATCGGGACGCAACACCGCTCCGCTCATGCTGATCTGAGCGGCATCGCCCGTGATGTTAAAGTGAGTGAGCCATAAGCCGCTCACAATTTGCCGGGAAAAAGCGCGCATGTATTCGGCATATCCCGTGGTATTGCCGATCGCGCCACTTTTCAAAGTGTCCATGATTTTTTGCTGCGTAGCTGCTTGGGTTTCTGCTTGCTTTAATTCTTCTGCCAACAGCATCCCGGATTTTTGCGGAGAAAATTCTGCGCTATAGCGAGCGAGCTTGGCCTGGTCTGCCGTGTAGCGCTTGGTAATATCGTCTGATTGCTTGGCTAATTGCTGTACTTGATAGTTGGCATACCCGTAAAACAGCGCAGAGCCTACAGCGATCAACGCTAACGCCTGTCCCATTGCAATAACCGAAAAATATTTTTTCTGCTTAAGGAATACCGGATTAAACAGGTTGATCTGTTGGCTCACAACGTCCGCCTTTCTTGGCGCAGTGCGGCACCCAAGGTAGGCAACACATAGGCCAGAAAATCGCTATCCGCCAAATCAGGCGCTGCGCTGAGATCCATTACTTGCGCCAGATCCAATCGCTCCACAGGAAAATCTAGATTGTTAGCCAACATTTTAATCAGCCCGGATTGCATGGGTGCTAACACCAACATTCGGCTTATCGGAATATGATTAAACTGGCGATCAAAATAATCCAGCGAACGCTGCACCTCAAGTTCTATGCGATCTATGGCCTGTTGACGCAAATCATCGTTTGCATCTTGCAGCTGTCCTGCGGTTACCTCAAATCGTCTAGCCAGATACAACTCGCCATTCAGCGTAAAGGTGAGCAAGCCACCTAGATCATCGAAAGCCAATAGTGCCAACCCGCGTCCGCTTTCCTCAAACAATTCGGCGATATTGCGTTGTGCCATTTCTGGAATATCAATTATCTCCAGATCAATTTTTGCGTTTTCAAATAGCGCAATGCGTTTGCGTAGTGTGTCATTGGAAGCGGCCACCGCATACAGCGATTGCGGGCGCTCGCTACCGCTTTTGCTGGAAGGAATCTGTAGCACATCAACGGTTGCATCATCTACGTGGCAAGTCAGGGTATCTTTGATGCGCCAACGGATGGCCGTTTTAAGCTCGTCCACTGGTACATTGGGCGCATCCACCAGCAATAGCTGGTATTCGCCAGAGTCTAACAAGGTTGTGAATTGATAGTTTCCGATATGCGCTTCCTTGCGCAATTTTTCTAGAACAGCAGAGGTGACATCAGTTGCGGGAAATGTCACACACATCTCTACCTGTGGCAAGTCGCCCGATCGGCGAACACGAATAAAACTTACGCCACTACTGCCGACACCAATAGCAAGCAAACCGGAATTGCCGTGAGTACGCCTGAATAATCTGGATAGGAAAGGTATTTGCATAACTGGCGTGAACATAGTTCAATAAGCTGTTGTTGTCAATTAAAATTTATACAGGCTTGCCAGCTCCAAATAAGTAATTCTCCCTTAAATAGATAAACTCGTTTGCGCCTTTATATACGCCATAAGTGGCGCGCGCTTCGGGGTCGTTGTCATAGTTTGTGCCGGGCGCCCATAAACCTTTGAGATAGGAACGACTGGCAGAGGTTGCCGTGCATGTCGTGCCCACACCGG
>JANONO010000040.1:0-2715 GCA_031420875.1 Gallionellaceae bacterium
CGTCATCGGAGAGGGAAGCTGGGGCGGAGGGGAGGGGTTGTAACCAGCAAATATTTGAATCGCCATGCTGTACAGGCTGTCGAGAAAAGGCGTTAACCCGGCAACCTGCGCTGGCAAGCAACGGCAACAAAGCCTGGCCCACAAAGCTTGTCGCGCCCAGCACGCCAACACAATTCAAATACGATGCCTCAGTCACGCCAATATCCCAATACGCGTTTGGCGGTGTGATAGCTGGCTACCAAGCCAAACCGCAGCCACACCCCCAGTATCACCAAACCCATCAAAATACCAGGGTACTGATGGCGGAAAAATTTGCGGTAAAACCGTATCATCCCTTTGTGTTTATGCCACGCCACAAACAGCGGGCGGCTTTGGCTACTAATACCCAGCGCATGAGTCACACGCGCTGAAGGCACAAACATGATCTTCCAATTCTTTTGGCGAAAACGCATGCACCAGTCCAGGTCTTCGCAATGCAGGAAATAGTCCTCATCCCACAGACCTACATCTTCTATGGCCGTGCGTTTTACCATCATGCATGCACCGGAAATCGCCTCCACCTCAATCGGTTGATCAGGCAAGGGCTGCTTGTGCAGATGAAAATCAAAAAATAATTTCGGCCAGCGGTGCGCAAGTTTACTTAAACCAAACGCACGTACAAAAGAGCGCCATGGAGTGGGTATGGCACGGCGTCCACCGCCTTGCTCAGAGCCATCAGTATTGATCAGCAAACCACCCGCCATACCGGATGCATCGTTAGATAACAACACTTGCGTCAATTCAGAAACAGCAGACTCACCCAGGCTGCAATCCGGATTCAAAAAAAACAAGAAATCGCCATTTGCCCGCATAGCACCAATATTGCAGGCTACCGCAAAGCCACGGTTGTTATGATTGCGTATGATTTTAAGTTTTGGCTCATTCAGAAAATGCTGCATACACAGATCGAGGCTATTATCTGACGAGGCATTGTCCACCATCAGTATTTCACTTGCCTGCGGCAACGCAGTGCGGACGCATTCAATGAGATATGAACCGCTGTTGTAGTTCACGATCACGACAGAGATCAGTGGATTCGCTATGGGTGTATCTGTCTCAATAATCATTCATATTTTCCATTGCGCCTATCTACGATTCTTGCGCAGAATTAAACGTTTATCCAAAACCTGCCAGATGTCTCTAACCGTAGCAACACGCCGGGCCTGGATCTGCTTACGCTTGGCCCACATGTTCGGCAAGCCCTTTATCGCATCGCGCTTGGCTCTTAATATTACACGCCCTTTGCCGCGAACGGCAAACATGCATATCGTCACCCAATTCATCATTATATGCAAAGGCAACAAAGCCCAGAACAGCCAGCCCGGCATATTCTTCACATACGTCCACACCAGATTACGATGGCCGTGGTAAATAGAAAAATCGCTGCGCTGGCCACCAGTGGTGGCTGAGCCAATGTGATGAACCACAGCATTGGGAACTAACAGGCAGCGATGACCCATCAGCCTCAGCCGAAAACCTAAATCAACATCCTCGACATAGCAAAAGAAATCCTCATCAAACCCGTCGACAGATAACAGCACATCCCGACGATATAGCGCGGCTGCAGCACAGGGCGAGAAAATCTCACGCGGCGCATGGTCAGCTTCATTCAAGGGCCTGCCATGTCCATCGCGCCAAACCATGCCGCTGATATGGTACACATCGCCATCCCCATCAAGCAGATTCCGGTTCCCATCCTGCAATTGCCTGCTGGCAAACATGGCGTAGCCAGGATTTTTCTCCGCAGCATGAATTAACTGCTCCAGCCAATCCGGCTCAGGGAACGCATCCGGATTAAGCAGCACCACCCATTCAGTATCATTCAGTAATTTGATGGCCTGGTTATTGGCCGCAGCAAAACCGAGATTAGACTGATTTTGAATCAGCGTGATATCGGGGTAACGCGCAATCAAATCAGCTGGTACTGGAGCGTCGCTGGCATTATCAACCACCATCACATTGAAATTCTCGAATGTCTGCGATTGAAGCTTTTCAAGGCAATCAGACAAAATATCCCATGAGTTCCAATTTACGATTATCACAGAGCAATGGATAGCATCACAAGAAGATTTCATTATTTCTAAAGACATAGTTTCAGCATTAAATATTAAGTGTGTTGAATTCACTATATGCAAAAAATTATTTCAAAGCTGAAGTGGTAGCGATGTAGGTTGCATACTAGTGTTGCAAACCGTAAATAACGAAACATTTTGTTTTGAGATTGCCGCAGGGCTTAAGCCAACCTACTTATCTGTCTCTCCTTTTTCTCTTTACAACTGACGTAGGGTGCGTCCTACGCACCATGGTGCGTATGACGCACCCTTGTATGATCAAAACTCTACTGGATTTACCTGACAATAGTATTAGAGTGACCAGTTCATTGGGAAGCCGTCGCACCCTGAAGACAGACCACAAATATCTGATCTTGTTTGTAGATTGGCTCCCGCCCTATTCGCCCATACCGAGGAGTATCCGAGGCTTAGAGCCTGCATACACAAGGAAGGTAGACGCATAGACAGGGTCGGGAAACCAGTACGTAGTTTACTTCATTTATCATTGAGGAGAAACATCATGAGCGCTCAATTAAAAATAACCGAAGCATCGCCCAAACCACTTTATTCTGGAATTGATGTCGGTGCCGAGGAGCTGATACTCATCATTCGCAACCACGGCGTG
>JANONO010000041.1:0-2141 GCA_031420875.1 Gallionellaceae bacterium
ATTGAATGCCGGCACTAAATCGCTATCGCTGCAATGCCATACACCGAACCGGCGATAACTAGCGCAACCACGCCCCCAACCACCCATTGCTTGCCCCTGTCGCCATTACCAACGCCAAAATACCCGGCTCCAATTAGTATGCCGATGATCGCCAGGATCGCGACAATCATGCTTATGACGTCTGTAATGGCCTTCCCTTTTGATTGTAAGGTCGTCGATAAATTACCGCCCTGCGCGTAATTGGGTAGTGTGGCGGCCTCAACCGGCAAAACCAACAATACCGCAGCAACACAAGCGAACAGGGTTAAAAACTTTTTCATATATATCTCCATAAGCAATAGGTGAAACAGCGAAACTATAATACCACGAAACTGACGCGCTTCTCTTGTCTGCTCAAAATTAGGCGCGGTGTATAGGCTGCACCGAAAGACGCATACCCATTGCCTTGAGAATCGCAGAAAAGTTGCGCAGTGCAGGATTGCCCTCTGGCGACAGGGTACGGTAAAGCTGAGTGGGATTTAGGTGTGCCTGCTCGGCTACGGCGGGTACTCCGCCGAATGCTTCTGCCATTTGTCTAAGAGCAATCAAAAGCTCACCTTGATTGCCATCCTCAAGAATGCTATTCAGCAATTGAAGCGTATAGGCTGGGTCTTCCCGGTACATCTCGGCCATTGCTTCATCGTGTGCTCTATCTCTTCTCATCGCCTATTCTCCTTTGCCAGTCTTGCCAATATCGTATGCAGGAACTGGCTCCAGGCAGAGTGCGTCATATTGCTGCATCTTGCGCTTATCGATGAAACCCAAATGGTGAAGATCGGTTGCCGTCTCATGTACGGATTGCAGGATGCTGCTTTTTGCATTTCGTTTAGTGGTCATGGCAAATCTCCAACAATTATCCTTCGGTCACTGCCCTATCTAGTTGGGACGATCCCAATAAAAAATTTTCATCGTCGCCATTGCAGCCGCATCATTCAGCGTAATACGTTGAGGGGAGCAAAGCTGATATGCAGGAACGGTATCCACGCGCTAGCGCATCGCCCTCCGTGCCGCTTCAGCCAAAAAACCGGAGCGCGTCTCGCCGTGGGCGCGAGTGTACTCATCAATCTTTGCCAGCAACAAGCGTGGCAAGGTGATGTTTAGTTTTTCCGCTGGGCCGAAGTAACGCTCAACAGGCACTTCAATAACCGCCCAAATCCAGCCTGCGAAATCAGGGTTGCTTTGATGCTCTGCCAAGGACTTGGCAACAGGAACATCGCCGCCATCCTCGATCACCGTTTCGCACCACAGATCAATCGCCTCGCGGGCGTTATCCACGGCCTTATCCAAAGTATCCCCAGCCGAGAAGCAACCCGGCAAATCTGGCACAACTACACCGAATGCAGTCGTTTCAGTGCCCGGCTCAATCGCGATAATGAATTTCATGATCAGTCTCCTTTTATTTTCAATCCAGCTTGTTTCAGCAGCTTATGCACCAAGCCAATGCCCAAATCCTGCTTGGGGTGTGGCACACTGATGTGTCCCTTCTTGCTGGGGTGGGTAAATATATGATGGCTACCTTTCACACCGCGTAATGTCCAGCCGTCTGCTTCAAGCTGCTTGATGATGTGCTTGCTGTTCATGGTGGTTATTATAACTACTTTAACAAAAAAGTCAACACTATAACCACCATTTAGGCAAACTATCCCTCGCCGGGTTATCGCACCGAATCGCGCTTGAGCTGTATATTCTTCTTGGCCACCCACGAAGACACCTTAATCACTAAAACACCAAATACATACAGCAACGGCAGCACAAGTGCGTTGATATTGATGGACACAGCAAAAGCTAAAAACCACTCCTGCACCGCGCTGGCACCAGAAAACCACTGAATCAGCGAAGCCGAAGCGTCCGCAGGAAGCACCGGCAAAATAAAATGGTTCAGGTAATACTCGCGCACTGGCCCACCGCCAAGCAACCGGCCATTAAAGATATGTGTGGGGATCGCGGCGAGAGCCGACAAGATAATTGTCGGCATCAACATCAATGGCCAAAGCTGTATCCAGGTAATCATTAAAGATTAAAACCGGAGTTTTGTTCCATGACGGCTTTTGTCTCTTCGCGGCCTTGCGCCATTTGCCCCGAGGCCATCAATCCAACTGCCG
>JANONO010000042.1:0-7474 GCA_031420875.1 Gallionellaceae bacterium
GACTTTCACCGGCTTCTACCCGACGAACCGCACTGATGCGAATTTCTTCCAGTGTTTGGTGTGAGTAGCTTCTTGCGTCAATTGTTTTTTTGCATTTCATGCAACGTATTATATGAGGCTTTACTTACGTATGTCTTAATAGTGTGGAATGGAAGTTGATATATTACTAATTTGGATAAGTCACTTCGAGAGATTCTGGCAGGTGCGGGAGAGGTGGGTAAACAATAAGGTTGAGCGTTAGCTTAAGGCTTGTAGCGGCACTTAGGTTTAGTGCAGTCGGCATACAGGTACAGTGAGTGTTCGCGAATGGTAAACCCCCGGTCTTTGGCAACTTTCACCTGCCGCTTTTCAATTTCTTCGTCAAAAAATTCTTCTACCCTAGAGCATTGCAGGCATACCAAGTGGTCGTGATGCCCGCCTTGGTTGAGTTCGAAGACGGCCTTGCCGCTTTCAAAGTGGTGTCGGGTCAGTAATCCAGCTTGCTCGAATTGGGTCAATACGCGATATACCGTGGCCAATCCGACATCCAGGTCTTCCGCTATCAGCAATTTATAGACATCCTCGGCACTTAAGTGCCGTATCTCGCCATGCTCAAACAAATTGAGTATCTTGAGGCGCGGTAAGGTTGCCTTTAGTCCTGCGGTCTTGAGGTCGGTAGGTGTGCTCATGGACATCCCCTTCGGTGATGGCTTAATGTTGTAAAGTGTTTTAGTATCTGTATGATACAAATAAATTTACTCAAACGAGTTCGGTGATTATCGCATGAAAACTGGCTTATTCTGGAAAGCGGATTGGTTCGTTGGATTGTTGGTCGTGCTGTTGTTTTTTTTTGGAGCCAATAGCGACCTCCTACAAAGCCTGGAACGTAAGGCATATGATCTAGGTGTTTTGGCATCTTCCCGCATTCCCAGCGATAAAATCGCGGTCATCGCCATAGACGATCAGTCAATTGCTAATCTGGGACGCTGGCCTTGGCCGCGCGAAACGCACGCCAACATGGTGGATATTCTAGCTGCGGGTCAGGCCAAAGTCATAGGCTACACCGTTTTATTCTTTGAGCCGCAGCTTGATGCAGGCTTGGCCTATATCAATGACATAGCTGGTTTCATTGCTGGCTCATCAATCAGAAATACCACCGACCCCGCGCAGCAAGCTGAATTGGCTCAGTTGGATACGATGCTGCTGGATGCAATGCAGAGCCTCGATAACGATCAAAAGCTGAGTGATAGTTTAGATAAAGCGGGCGATGTGTTGCTGGGTATGTTTTTTGAATCAGGTGAGCCGCAAGGCAAGCCGGATGAGGCATTACCCGACTATGTGCTGAGTAATAATCTAGTCAACGTAAAGGATACCAGCGGCACTGGGGCGCAGCCCTTGCCTGCACAAGCTGTGTTGTCGCCGATTCCATTGCTGGGTAGCAAAGCAATGGCGATAGGACACCTCAACAGTTTCCCGGACGTGGATGGTGCGGTGCGAACCGAACCGCTGGTGGTGGGTTATTACAATCAATACTATCCATCGTTGTCGTTGATGCTTGCTGCCAAGAGCCTCAATTTGGAGCCAAAAGATATACAAGTCAATTTGGGTCAAGGTGTGCAGTTGGGCAATCAAAAAATTGCGACCGATTCGGCGTTGCAGTTGCACACTTATTTTTACAAGGATCAAAACGGACGACCTGCTTTTCCTGTGGATTCGTTTTATGACGTTTTAACTGGCAAGATTCCGGCGGAAAAATATCGCGACAAAATCGTGCTAATCGGCACTTCAGCAGCGGGTGTGGGTACCATGCAGGTCACCCCTATCGGGCCAGGCATGGCGCCGGTACAAATCTTGGCACATTCTGTATCCAGTATTCTTCAACAGGATTTTTTCGTCACGCCCAGCTGGAGCTATTGGGCACAAATGGGAATATTTCTGCTGATCTCGCTATACATCATCTTGCTGCTACCGCGTCTGCATGCTGGCATGGCGGCAATGATTACAGCGGCCTTATTTGCTGCTTTATTGGCTACCCATTTCGTGCTGATGACTGAGCAGGCGTTATGGTTGCCATTGATGTTACCGGCGGCGCTGTTGCTCACCGGACATTTGTTATTGACGACCAAAAATTTCCTGCTAACTGAAAAAGGAAAACTTAAATCAGATGCCGAATCTGCTGAGAGCAATCGTATGCTGGGTTTGGCCTTTCAAGGGCAAGGCCAGTTAGATATGGCTTTTGATAAATTCCGCAAGGTGGAGCTGGACGATAGCCTGATGGAGGTGTTGTACAACCTGGGGCTGGATTTTGAGCGCAAGCGCCAATTTAACAAGGCCGAATCTGTATTCAAATATATGGCGGAATACAATCCCAAGTTCCGTGACTTGAGCGCACGGCTGGTGCAATCACAGGCCATGTCTGAGACCATGTTATTGGGCGGCTCATCGGGTAAGAGTAATGCCAGCACTATGGTCTTGGACAAGGCCGGCATATCCAAGCCCATGTTGGGACGCTATGAAATCCAGAAGGAATTGGGCAAGGGTGCGATGGGTGTTGTGTATTTAGGCAAGGATCCTAAAATTGGGCGCGTCGTAGCGATCAAGACTATGGCGCTGTCGCAAGAATTTGAGGGCGATGAGCTGGAAGAAGTTAAAGCCCGCTTTTTCCGCGAGGCTGAAACAGCGGGTCGATTGAATCACCAAAACATAGTGACCATGTACGATGCGGGTGAAGAGCACGACTTGGCTTATATCGCGATGGAATTCCTCAAGGGCAAGGATCTGGTGTTCTATACCAAGCCAGCCAATTTATTACCGTTGCCTAAAGTATTGGATATTGTGGCGCTGGTTGCCGATGCGCTGCATTACGCCCACGCCCAGCAGGTGGTGCATCGCGACATCAAGCCAGCCAACATCATGTATGACCCGGAAACGCAAAGTGTGAAAGTGACCGACTTCGGCATTGCGCGCATTACTGATTCCAGTAGAACCAAAACAGGCATGGTGTTGGGCACACCGTCATTTATGTCGCCTGAACAATTGGCTGGAAAAAAGATTGAGGGCAGTTCGGATTTGTTCTCGTTGGGTGCAAGCTTGTATCAAATGGTGTGTGGTAAGCTACCATTCGAGGGCGATTCGATGGCGCAGTTAATGTTCCGCATCGCCAACGAGCCGCATACTGACATCTTGAGTATCAAGCCTGATGTGCCACCCTGTGTGGCGGCAATCATCAACAAGGCATTGGCGAAAAAAGTTGAAGATCGGTTTTTAAGTGGCGGCGAAATGGCCGGAGCAATCCGGGGATGTATGGCAAGTATCGGGGCATAGCGTATGGACACCTCTAAAAATCCAAACTCCGTCGCGATGCTGCGTTGCTCAAAATTTTTTAACGCTCACATTCCTGTCCTGAGCCCGGTCGAAGGATAAAACATATGCGGCGCGCTAAAAATTTTTTCGCGCCTTGCCTGGTTTAGGATTTTGAATTTTTAGAGATGCCCATATGCCGCTTGTATTCAACGTAGTTTGCGATTCAATTTGAACTTATAAATTGCCCTTTATGAATATTTCACAGGCGCTGGAAATTGTAAGTTCTTCACACCCGGGGATGGTGAGGTCACACAATGAAGATAGCGTGGTGTATGACGCATCGTGTGGACTGGTCGTGCTGGCTGATGGCATGGGTGGCTATAATGCTGGCGAAGTGGCGAGCGGCATTACGGCTTCGGTCATGTTTACTGAGATTACCGATGTGCTGCGGCATAAAAGTGCTGCGGAAAAAAACGAGAATAGTGGTGAAGATTTGGGTGTGGTGTTGCTGCGCGATAATGTGCAAAAAGCCAATGATTCAATTTTTTATGCGGCGCAAAGCCAGCCGCAGTATGCTGGCATGGGCACTACGGTGGTGGCAGGATTATTCTATGATAACCACCTAGCGGTTGCCCATGTCGGAGATTCACGGATGTACCGTTTACGCGGTGAAGTCTTTGAGCCCATTACCCGCGATCATTCATTGCTGCAGGAACAAATTGATGGTGGTGTCATTTCCGAGAAGGACGCACGTTTTTCTAGAAATAAAAACCTGGTAACACGCGCAGTCGGCATTGATCTAGTGGTGAAAATAGAAGTGCATGTCCATCATGTTCAGGTGGGCGATCTATATTTATTGTGCTCGGATGGACTGAATGACATGGTGGAGGACGAGGATATAGGCAGTACTTTAACCATGCTGAAATCTAATTTACCGCTGGCAGCCAGTCAGTTAATTCAGATGGCAAATGATAATGGTGGCCGGGACAATGTATCGTTGATCCTGGTTAAAGTAAACGGTGAATTTGCCGCGTCGAATGGTTGGTTGGCAAGGGTTAAGGCTCTGTTTGGGAGCTGGATTTGCTGATGCAAAAATTATATTACAGGAACTAACAATATGGCTGCGAAACTGATACTCAGTATGAGTGGTGTGGTGTTGCAGGAATACCCCCTGAACAAGGAGCGTATGACCATAGGGCGTAAAGATCACAATGATATCGTGATTGATAATCTTGCAGTCAGCGGTGAACATGCTGCTGTGGTGACCGTGCATAACGATTCTTTTATGGAGGATTTGGAAAGTACCAATGGTGTGGCAGTCAATGGCTCCGCGATAAAAAAACATTTTTTGCATAACAATGATCTGATTGAAATTGGCAAGTACAAATTAAAATATATCAACGATCAGGCAGGCGCGTCCACTGCGGAGGATTTTGAAAAAACCATGGTGTTGAGTGCGCCCATCCATACTTCAGCCAACCATTTAGCAAAAAATGCGACGGGTGAAGCGACAGGAAGATTTAAGTCTGTGGCAGCGGCTCAGTCATCACGGATCGAGAAAACCATCACGCCGCAACAGATTAAGCCTACTGTACCTGCTCAGTCGGTCAAGGCTCCAACTCCACCGCAAATGCCTCCCCCAGCGCCGCCGCAACCCACTCCTCCGGTGTCACACCAAACGGGAGGGGTGATCCAGGTACTCACTGGCCCTAATGCGGGCAAGGAGCTTGAGTTGGTCAAGAATCTGACCACTCTAGGTAAGCCCGGCCTGCAAGTAGCCGTATTGACCAAGCGACCGCTGGGTTATTTCATAACCTATGTGGAGGGGGCGACATACCCCACGGTCAATGGCAGGCTGCTGGATGATCAGCCGCATCTGCTAGTAGAAAATGACATCATCGAGCTGGCAGGAATAAAAATGGAATTTTATTTGAAATGATTAAGCTGAATAATGTGGTTATTGCCCGGAAAATTATAGTGGTTGATGGAGTGCGATGAAGCTCAGAATATTAGGATGTAGCGGAGGGATAGGAGGCAATTTCCGCACCACTTCCATGTTGCTGGATAGCGATGTGCTGATTGATGCGGGCACGGGCGTGGGCAATCTGAGCGTAGCTGAGTTATGCAAAATTGACCATGTTTTTGTTACCCATTCTCATCTTGATCACATTGCCAGCATTCCGCTGATGGTAGATAGCGTCGGTTATATGCGGGATAAGCCTTTGACAGTTTATGCCACTGGGGCGACGCTGGAAATCATCAAGCAACATATATTTAATTGGAAAATCTGGCCGGATTTTTCTCAGATTCCTAATGCCGACAAGCCCTACATGCGTTATCAGGAGGTTCGGCTTGGGCAAGCAGTCAAGCTGGGTACGCGCACCATTACCGCATTGCCCGCTAATCATGTGGTTCCGGCAGTGGGTTATCACATGGATAGTGGGAAGGGCAGCTTAGTTTTTACCGGCGATACTGCCAGCCAGGATGCGCTGTGGGAAGTGGTTAACCGCATACCCAATCTACGATACATTCTTATCGAAACAGCATTTTCTAATGGTGAGAAAGAATTGGCTGCTTTATCCAAACATCTTTGCCCTAGTACTCTGGCAGCGGAATTGCTCAAATTAAAACTTGATCCAGAAATTTTTATTACCCATCTCAAACCCGGGGAGGTGGAATTGACGATGCAGGAAATTGGCGAATGCGTACAAGGAAGATCGCCGACCATGTTACAGAACGGCCATGTGTTCGAGTTTTAACTGGCTATGGATGGTTTCTCGGCTACAAATCCTGTGCCGAACCCTTTGTGAGATTGAGAGGATTGTTGGATGAATAGTGTCATAACAGGACTGCCGGATCGGCGCAGTAACGCCAATGTGATGGCGGTGCAATTGGAGTTCACCAAGAACCTCAACAATGTTACCAACAAGATCCACGCCACCAGCAACATTGACGAGATTATGCTGGATGTTAGCAAGGACATTTGCACGCTGTTCAATGCTGATCGTCTGACTATTTATGTGCTGGGCGATGACAAGGCATCTCTGGTTTCCAAGGTCAAGACCGGGCTGAACTCGTTCAAGGATCTCAAGCTGCCCATCACCGCTCAGAGCATTGCCGGCTATGCTGCGTTAAATAAAAAAATGCTCAATCTTGAAGATGTTTATAGCGAGACTGAGTTGGCATCGCATAGCCCACAGTTAAGATTCTTGCAGGACGTGGACAAACGTACCGGCTATCGTACCAAACAGATGTTGGTTGCTGCCATCATTGAAGTGAGTAGCAATGATCTAGTCGGAGTCATGCAGGTCATTAACAATAAAGCCAACTTGCCCTTCCCGACCATGGTGGAAGAGGGGGTGCAAGAACTCGCACAGACTCTGGCTGTGGCACTGCGCCAGCGTCAGCAACAAGCTGCCGCAAAAACAAAATATGATTATTTGGTAGCGGATGCCATGGTGTCAGCCGCCGAATATGATTTGGCGACGCGCACCGCAAGGCGCAAAGCGGTTGATGTTGAGGATGTGCTGATTGATGAGTTTCAGGTTAAACCGGAATCAATAGGTCAGGCGCTTTCCCGTTTCTTCGGTGTGCCTTATGAGCCATACAAGCCGGATCGTATTAAGCCGGTGGATCTGTTAAAGAACTTAAAGCGCGACTACGTCATTAGTAGCCATTGGGTGCCAGTCGAGGAGACTCAGGACGGTTTGGTGATCCTGACCACGGATCCTGAGCGGATAAAAGCCTCGCGTGTCGTCAATAATATTTTTCCGAAAAACAGACTCATCTACAAGGTCTGTACGCAACGTGAATTTCAATCTACTGCCGATTTATTTTATGGCGGAGCGCGGGTCGGTGATGCAACCGGCAGAATGGAAATGGGTGGTGCCTCGGTGGATGATCTGCTGAGTGCTATGGGGGGGGATGATGATGAGGCTTCCAGTTCAAACCTAGAAGATGTCAATGCGGCAGAAGATAATGAACTGGTCAAGCTGGTCAATAAAGTTATCGTAGATGCTTATAATATGGGTGCTTCTGACATTCACATTGAACCCGCACCGGGCAAGGCAAAAACGCTGATTCGTTTACGCAAGGATGGTTCGCTGTTGAATTATATTGAAGTACCTGCCAACTATCGCAATGCGCTGGTGACCCGCCTCAAAATCATGTGTGATTTGGATATTTCAGAGAA
>JANONO010000043.1:0-3467 GCA_031420875.1 Gallionellaceae bacterium
CTGATAGCTCGCGACCGTGCTGTTGAAAGCTGGCTATTGCAAGAAGTTGGGCCGGCCTATGACGCACTAAAGGCTGACCCGGCGAGGGCTGTTACCGTTAACCAGGTTCGGGCGACAATAGCGGCAGAACACAAGAAGGCCACCAAAAAAACGTAATGCGCTACACCGTCTTTTTTTCGCCAGAAGCGCAGAGCCAGCTTGCGGCGCTCTATCGCTACATTGCCGTTGCCGCTTCTCCAGAAATCGCCGAGCGCTATACCAGTGCCATCGTTACATATTGTGAGGGCTTGAACACCTTTCCGAATCGAGGAACTCGCCGTGATGATGTCCGCCCCGGCCTGCGCATTACGAATTACAAAAAACGTGCCGTGATCGCTTTCACTGTTGATGCTGAGGCGGTAACCATCATCGGAGTGTATTACGGTGGGCAGGATTACGAATCTGTTCTGCAATTCGATTTAGATGAGTAGTCCTGTCACAACCTGAATGGTTGTTTTGGAAACGTCAGCAATTAGATGGCTTGAAAAATTGGTACTCACCTGAGCAATTTTTTGCTGTATGTGGAGCTGAAATAATTATATAAAGCCAACATGACCCCTGAAATCATGAACCAGCAACTCATCACCCTTAGTCCGATAGACGGCAGCGTCGCAGTGCAGCGACCCTACGCTACCTCTGACGAGATCCAGTCCGCGCTCACAGGTGCGAAACTGGCGCAGCGCGCATGGCAGAGCACACCGCTCGCCACACGCGCGGCATTGGTGGCGAGCGCGGTTGATGCTTTGGTTGCGCAGAAGGATGCCATCGCTGAAGAGCTGACGCGCCAGATGGGCAGGCCGATTCGCTATACACCCGGCGAAGTGGATGGTTTCGCAGCACGCGCACGCCATATGATTTCGATTGCCGAAGAAGCTTTGGCTGATGTCATGCCGCCAACCATCGAAGGCATCACACGCTTTATCAAACGCACACCAGTCGGTGTGGTGCTGGTGGTTGCGCCGTGGAATTATCCCTTGCTCACCGCAGTCAATGCCATCATGCCCGCGCTGCTGGCAGGCAATATGGTATTGCTTAAACACTCCGCGCAAACACCGCTGGTGGCTGAGCGATTCGCCGAGGCATTCCGCACAGCGGGTTTGCCGGACGGTGTGTTTCAATATTTGCATACCACGCATGACGACACCAGCCGCATGATACGTTCGCCGGAGGTGAATTTCGTTTGCTTCACGGGTTCGGTCGCGGGAGGTGTTGCGGTGGAAGCTGCTGCTGCTGGACGTTTCATCGGCGTTGGTTTGGAACTCGGCGGCAACGACCCGGCCTATGTGCGCGCCGATGCTGATCTGGCGCATGCAGTGGAGATGCTGGTTGATGGCGCATTTTTTAATTCTGGTCAATCCTGCTGCGGGATACAACGTATTTATGTCCATCAATCTTTGTTCAAGGAATTCATCGCACGCGCGGTGGCGTTAACCAATCAATATGTGCTGGGCAATCCACTTGATCCACTGACCACGCTGGGGCCAGTAGTCAGCGCTCGTGCTGCTGCGGATATTCGCGCCATTGTTGCCGAGGCAATCAGCCAAGGCGCAACTGCGCTGATTGATGCGAATAATTTTGCGATGGACAAAGTGGGCACGCCGTATATGGCACCGCAGATTTTGGTTGATGTCAACCACAACATGAAAGTAATGGCCGACGAATGTTTCGGCCCGGTGTGTGGTGTGATGGCGGTGACTGATGATGACGAGGCCATTCGCTTGATGAACGATAGCCCCTATGGACTCACCGCTGCGGTATTCACACGCGATGTTGAGGCAGCTCTATGCATAGGAGACCGCATCGAAACTGGAACATGGTTTATGAATCGCTGTGATTATCTTGATCCGGCGCTAGCCTGGACAGGAATGAAGAATAGCGGGCGGGGCGTGACGCTTTCCAGTATTGGGTTTGAACATCTGACGCGAGCGAAGTCTTATCATCTCAAAACTAAACTATAAGAGACGTAGGGTGGATAAGCGCAGCGCATCCACCTTATTCCACATTGCATGTGGATGCGCTACGCTTATCCACCCTACATGAATTATCTGGATTGAAATCAGTCCTGACATGAAAAGAGACACTGCATGAGCACCCAAGAAATCATCCGCGCTAACTGGAATTATCCGACCAACATCAAGGTCGGTGCTGGGCGCATTCAGGAATTGCCAGAATTCTGCAAATCGCTGGGAATGAGCAATGCACTGCTGGTCACCGATCCAGGTTTGGCACCGCTGCCTATAGTGCAGCAAGCGGTAGCAAGTTGTCAGGCAGGCGGATTATCTTGCGCAGTATTCAGCAACATTAAGGGCAATCCCACTGAGAAAAATGTGAGTGATGGCGTGCATGCCTATCGCGCTGGAAAGTTTGATGGAGTAATCGCATTCGGCGGCGGCTCAGCACTCGATGCCGCTAAAGCAGTGGCACTGATGGTCGGGCAGAGTCGGCCACTGTGGGATTTTGAAGACATAGGTGACAATTATTTGCGCGTCAACGTGGTGGGCATGGCACCGGTGGTGGCGGTGCCGACTACGGCGGGCACGGGTTCAGAAGTCGGGCGTGCTTCGGTGATTACCGACGATAAGGCGCACGTTAAACGCATTATTTTTCATCCAACGATGTTACCGGCTATTGTGATTCTAGACCCGGAGCTGACTGTCGGTCTGCCTGCCAAGCTGACCGCAGCCACTGGCATGGATGCACTGTCGCATAATCTGGAAGCGTATTGCTCGCCGTTTTATCATCCGCTAGCGAGTGGCATCGCGCTGGAAGGGATGAGGCTGATAAAAGAATGGTTGCCAGTTGCAGTGCAGGACGGACGCAATCTGGAAGCGCGTTTGCATATGCTGGCTGCGTCGAGTATGGGTGCTACTGCTTTTCAACGCGGCTTGGGTGCGATGCACGCACTGGCGCATCCGCTCGGTGCGCTGTACGACGCGCACCACGGTACGCTCAACGCGATCTTGATGCCCTATGTGCTGCTTGCCAACCGCACCGCGATAGATGAGCGCATCATCCGTCTGGCTCGTTATCTGGATTTGCCGCAGCCTTCATTCAGCGAATTTCTCGATTGGGTGGTGAGCTTGCGCGCAACCATCGGCATCCCCAATACGCTCGCGGAAATTGGCATAGATGAATCGCAAGCTGAACTGATAGCACGCATGGCGGTGGTTGATGGCTCGGCTGCGACCAATCCGATTTTATTTAGCGCAGATGAATACGCAAACATTCTTCGCAATGCGGTTATTGGCAAACTTTAGACACTGATAATTTCTATGGCACGTATCGCAATAGCCGGTTTTCTGCATGAAACAAATACTTTTGTGCAGCGGCCGACCAGCTTGGATGAATTCCTTACCGCAGATGCTTGGCCCGGTCTGGTGCAGGGCAAGGCTTTGCTGGACGAGTTTAGCGAAGCCAACATTGCCATT
>JANONO010000044.1:0-5027 GCA_031420875.1 Gallionellaceae bacterium
CAATCTTTGCCGAACTCCTGTATGCGCCCCAAATTCATTGTCGCCATGTTGACGATAAAGAACCGATGGGTAAGAGTCTATATGCCAAATCCCTGCGCTGGCACGACAAACAGCATAAACCAGCCAATCATGCAGCGCGCACTGTTTGGCATTTGAATGTTGATCTAGCAGCAGCGCCTTCATCTGAGTCACCAACTTTGGTTTCATCATATAAGTGCAACCCGGTCCGGCAGACTCAAAAATATAATCCCATTCACGTTGTGGTTGAGCTTTGTCTATCAGTGTCTTGCGCCCATTCGGCCAAAATGCGGTGATGTTTGACGAGATCGCGGTTAAGCCAAGCTGCTCTATCAACGATGAATGGCGGCTTAGTTTTTCTGGTAGCCATATATCATCTTGATCGGCAAAGGTCACGTAGTCGGCATCCGACCAACCCGCATCGCACACCAGCCGATAAAAATTTTGCGCGGCGCTACCAAATGAACCCGCCTTGGGCAGAATTTTTATTCTTGAATCAAGCAGGCTTTGTGCTTGCAGCCACTCCCAAGTGCCATCGATGGATGCATCATCGGATATCCACAGCGTGACATGAACTGCCTGCTGTCCCAAAATGGTGGACACCTGTTCAGATAACCAGCGCATGCCGTTATGCGTGGCCAACAGCACGGCAATATTGGGTGTTCGAGCCGATGTTTCCGCTTGCGGTACTTTATTCATCGCTTGTTTGACGGGTATCGCTGGTTGAGGATGTCTTTTTTGTTATCGTAAACGGTGGTCTCTACCTCAAACAATCCCAATGCTGTATGGAAAAGATTGTCATGCGAAAATTCGTAGTCAGATTGTGCTTTCACGGCGTTTATATCCCCATGAAATTTTTCCCCGAACCACATGAGTGCAGCAATATGCTTTTGTTCGCGCGGAGCAATCAAGTAGGGCAAGCCGTGCAAATATAAGCCGTTCTCACCCAGAGATTCGCCGTGATCGCTCATGTATATCATGGCGGTTTCAAATTGTGCGGTGTTGCGTTTAAGCAGGCCGATCACTTTAGATAAAAAATAATCTGTGTATAGAATGGCATTGTCATACGCGTTTCCGATCTCTTCGTTGCTACATTGTTCTAATTGGCTGCTGGTGCAAGCTGGAGTAAATCGCTCAAATGATTTTGGGTATCTTTTGTAATAGGCTGGGCCATGATTGCCCATCTGATGCAGGACGATGAATACATCGCCCGAATTATTTTCTACAATATATTCCTGCAATCCGACCAACATCCCTTCATCCCGGCACTCAACATCGCACACCGGATTGCGCTCGGCGCTCTTGAAATCTTCAAAAGGCACACGCAAGGCGACACCTTTGGAATTTGAATTGTCGTCTCTCCATAAAACATGGACTCCAGCATGTTGCAGCACATCGAGTAGATTTTGGCGGGACAGCGCTTTTTCATCGCTATAGCCATCTCGACCCAAATTAGAAAACATGCAGGGCACGGAAACTGCCGTAGAGGTGCCGCAAGATTGCATGTTTGAAAAATTGATGATGTCTTCTTTCTTGAGCAGCGGGTTGGTTTCTCGTGCATATCCGTTGAGCGAAAATCTGTCCGCACGCGCCGCCTCTCCCACAACCAAAATAATCAATTTCCTGGCGGTAACGGCGGGCGAAATTTTGGCATCTTCACCCAGCGCTTGCACAAGCACTGGGTCATTCAAAAAACGATCATTGATGTATGTGCCTATCGAATAAATATAGTATGTTGGATTGGTATAGTAGCGCAGCAACTTTTGTTCTCTAAACATCGAGGCGTAGGATTTGCTGAATGTAAATATCAGCAAAATAATAATCAGTAGCAAAACGGAAGCAAGTTTGAATTTAGATGCAAGCTCGGTCTTGGCTGGTCTGTTTTTTATGGATACCCTATATACAAAAAACGATGGCAAAATCCCCAACACCAAAAAGTACCCAAGCAGTTTTAAATTAAATAAATCCAGCGATTCATCAAGGTTGGTCTGAACAATGTTTTGAATCATGCTGTCGTCTATGACCAAGCCGTAGCTATCAATAAAATAGCTGGTGACAGACGATATCAGAAGTATGAGTATCAACAGTGGCTTGGTCGTGTACTTGTATGTGACAAGCGTCAGCAATAGGGCGATGAAGCTTGCTAGTACAAGCGCTACCGACCCTAAAAAATTAATATTATTTAGCAGGGGGGTGTAAATCTCGGCGGCTTTTTTAAAGAAAGTAACATTGCCAAATAGCATCAAAAATACTGACACCAAAAGCACTAATTTTGAGTTGGTCATTTCTGTCGCCAGATATAAATTCTATGTGAAGTTTATCACGGCAAGCGTCAAGCAAATCCGATGGTTGCCTTACTCAATGCTTGGGTATTCATAAACTGGTGTTGCATAGGCGGCCTTGTTATACTCACGTTGGATAACATGCTTTTGGAGGTCGCACAAAATGAAGAACGTAGAACAAGCCCGCTTTAATATGGTTGAGCAGCAAATCCGACCCTGGGATGTTTTGGATATGCGGGTGTTGGACTTGCTGAGCAAGGTCAAGCGCGAACAATTTGTGCCGCCCGCGCAGCAGGGGATGGCTTTTATGGATATGGACATTCCGCTCGGCCATCAAGCTGCAATGTGGCAGCCCAAGCTGGAAGCGCGCGTGTTGCAAGAGTTGCACATCGAACCCACCGATCAAGTGTTGGAAGTCGGCAGCGGGTCGGGCTATTTGACCGCCTTGTTATCCCACCTTGCCAAGCATGTAACCAGTGTCGAGATAGTCCCGGAATTGTTGGCCTTTGCAGAAAAGAATTTGGCTGCACACCATGTTGATAACGTCACTTTAGTGCGCGGCGATGCCGCACAGGGTTGGCCGGGCAGCTATGATGTCATTGTGTTAACCGGGTCTGTGCCCGTGTTGCCACCGGCCTTCAAAAACAGCTTGAAGCCGGGCGGACGCTTGTTTGCGATCATCGGAGATGCTCCGGCCATGCAGGCCACGCTGCTGAGTTGTGCAGCGCCCGGAATATATGACAGCACTATTTTGTTTGAAACCGATGTTGCGTTGTTACAAAATGCGCTGCAACCCAAACGCTTTGTGTTTTAAAAGCGGTTTTGAATTCAGCGGTATGCTATGCGGGCTATGCCCGTTCAAATAAATTATTTAGCGGGGCTATGACAACCACAAAATCACTTTTGTTTGCATGTGTGGCCTTAGGCACAACCTTGCCAGTGGCAGCGGCAGACTTGCTCGATATTTATCATGCCGCACAAGGTCAGGACGCAGTGTTTGCCGGGGCACAAGCGGCGCAACGTGCCGGGCAGGAAAAGCTAGCGCAAGGTCGTTCCTCGATGTTGCCCAGCGTGAATCTGACCGCCAATACCACCTACAATGATAACTCCTTGCAATATCGCGCCACGCCTTCTGCCGGTCCCGGTGATTACCGCTACAACAGCCACGGCTATGGCGTGAGCCTGACGCAACCACTGTATCGCCAACAGAGCTGGGGCGCTTACAGCAAAGCGGTGGTGCAGGTGGCACAGACCGATGCTGAATTCAAAATTGCCGAGCAGGAATTAATTCTGCGTGTAACGCAGACCTATTTTGATGTGCTGATGGCGCAAGATGGTGTGCATTTGGCTTTGGCGCAGAAGAGCGCGATTGCTGAGCAGTTGGAGCAAGCCAAGCGCAATTTTGAAGTTGGCAGCGCTACTATTACCGATACTTATGAAGCGCAAGCGCGCTACGATTTGGTTAGCGCGCAAGAAATCGCTGCGCAGAGCAACCTGGAAATTAAAATAAATTCGCTACAGCAATTAATCAACGACAAAGCCGGTAACTTGCAGCCCCTAGGCGACTTGCAGCCTTTAGGGCAACCGTTTAAAACCGAAGCGCCGCAACCATCCGATATGGGGAAGTGGGTGCAGGACGCGCAGCAAAACAATCTGCAACTAGCGGTGGCGCAGGCGGCAGCAAAATTGGCGGAAAAAGAAGTTGGACGCAATCGTGGGGGGCATTATCCAACACTCGATTTGGTGGCGAACTATTCCAAAAACTCAGCAAATGGCGGTAGTTCAGGGGTGGGTAGCGATAGTCATATCGCTTCTGTCGGTGTGCAATTCAATCTGCCATTGTTTCAGGGCGGAGCAACCAATTCCAAATGGCGCGAGGCCGAGGCAAGCCGTGACCGTGCTCAAAGTGAGTTGGAAAATACGCGCCGCAATGTTGATATGCAAACGAGACGGGCTTATCTCGGCGTGGTCAACGGCATCGCGCAAGTGCAAGCCTTGCAACAGGCATTGAAATCCGGAGAAAGCCTGCTGGAAGCCAGCAAGCTGGGGCAGGAAGTGGGCGTACGCACCAACCTCGATGTGCTTAACGCCCAACAACAGCTTTACTCCACCCAACGAGATTTATATCAGGCTGAATATAACTATCTCATCAGCCAGCTAAGATTAAAGGCTGCCACGGGTACATTGGCTGAAGAGGATTTGGCTAAAGTTAATCAGGCGCTTCACTAGTAACAAATCTTCAGGCGGCCTATTATTTTTTGGGCGGCACATAACCCGTAGGCATCTCCGCCCCCGCGCCGAAAAAATGATTTTCCATTTGCTTGGCCAGATATTGGCGCGCCTGAATGTCGGCCAAGTTCAAGCGATTTTCGTTCACCAGCATGGTCTGATGCTTGAGCCAAGCAGCCCATGCCTCCTTCGACACCTGTTCAAAAATTCGTTGCCCTAGCGCGCCGGGATAAGGCGGGCGATCCAGCCCTTCCGCTTCCCGACCGAGTTTGATGCACTGTATTATTCTTGCCATAGGATTTTATACCCCGCCACACAACTATCACAAGGATGCAGTGTAAGGCAAAATGGGGCGAAAAAGCGGAGCTTACATTGTCGTTCTTAAAAACCCTTGTTCACGTAGTAGCTCAATTCACCATCTGCTGCCTATGCAACCTTTACTCCGTTGTTTACCCTGAGTGGCGGAGTGCAGGGCGGGCAGTTCTGGGATGGACGAGC
>JANONO010000045.1:0-12563 GCA_031420875.1 Gallionellaceae bacterium
GATGCCAGCGCATCCGACCAGGTGGAGCGGGCGATCGGGGCTTGCGTTTGGTTGGTGTCGAGATGAAATAGCGTTTGAACATACTCGCGCAATGAGCTGGCCGCGAGTATCTGGCGCAGGCAACCGGACAAAATGAACGGCGCCATTGGCAGCGCTTTAAAAGGCGCATCGCTGAAGCGACATCTTTCCAGAATCTCTGCCATGGGCGAGAACCATTCTTCAAGCACGGTTCCAGAGGTAAATATTTTATTGATGTGACGGAGTTGGGAGCGCATAAATAGTTTTTAAGCAGGGGGTTTGCAGGTACAAATTTTTTGCACCTCCTGCCAAGCATGTCAAGAACTATTTTCAGTTTTTCAGTTTTCCTTGGAACCCGAACAATAAAAACCCTGCCCAACAAAACGATTTAATAAATGCGCTCGACTGGGGCTCCATAGCAGCCCGGTAGGGTGGGCACGATTTTGTGCCCACGCGGCAATTGAACAGATGGTGGGCGCAACGTGCCCACCCGAGATAGAAGCGCACGAAGCCGCTCTCAAGCTGGCCTACTCAGCCTTGCATAACAATACAAAAAAATGGAAGATGTGCCTAGGGTGTGGCATGTCGCCAAACCAACTCGCTATTCTGCTCGTTGTCCTTCATGCAGATTGTTTCAAAACTCCCGAATGATAGAAACGCTCACCCTCATTACCCTATCCGTTTTTCTGCTCATTTATTTCCGCCCCGGAAAAACACCGCCGCTTGATAACCCGCTGCTGATCGAGCGCCCCGGTCAATATTACATAACCTTGGCTCCCCGGCTTAATCTGGCGCAGCCCTTCATCGAAGCGATCGCCAAACGGCTTGCCACCCCAGTTGAGCCTGCCCTGTATAGCAAGACACAATGTTTTGCTGTGTACGATAAACAGGTCACCGCTCATGGCTATAAACACTATCTGCTTGCCATAACACAACGCAACGGCGCGCTATTTTTTCAGGGAATTTCGCCTGACCCGCTGCTAGATCAAGATGGTTTGTATGACATGCTGATGGAGTTTTATAATGCAACAATGGCCAGTGTTCCCGCCATAGGCTTGCATAGCATTGAGATTGATGAGCGTATTGTCAGCGCAGTGAAAATGGTTGCACAACAACGTCAGATTGAAATTAGCGAGTGTAGGAGGGGGGTGATTTGAAACTTACGTTTTCAATAACTATCAGCTACGCCGCACAAGTTTTTTTGTGCGAGTCACAGATGCTTCCATCCATTTTTTGATACGGTTGGCATCGCCCACGCGCGTGCTCTTGCCCCATGAATCAAGCAGCACAATAATGACTGGCCGTTGTGCAATGGTGGCTTTCATTACTAGGCATCGTCCTGCCTCGCTGATATAGCCGGTTTTGCTCAGGTCAATATCCCATGATGCGTTTTTTACCAAGGGGTTAGTGTTGCCAAATCGCAGTGGGCGCGATCCGCTTTTTGCAACGATATGTGAGGATGCGGTGCTGTACATGTGGATGAGTTCATAGCGCTGCGCTGCCATCAGCATTTTTACCAAATCACCCGCGCTGGAAACATTTGCGCTATTCAGACCTGTTGCGTCGTGAAAGCGGGTATTCCACATGCCGAGGTTGTGCGCCTTGGCGTTCATCATGGCCACGGTGACTGCCGTGCCACCCGGATAAGTGCGCGCTAATGCCGCTGCTGCGCGATTCTCTGATGCCATTAATGCCAGTTTGAGCAACTCGCCGCGTTGCAGAGTCACGCCTGTTTTGATGCGCGAACGTGTTCCCTTGTATCTGTCCACGTCTTGTGCAGTGATGGTGATCGCTTCATCTAATGGCAGCTGGGCATCCAGCAATACCATGGCAGTCATCAATTTGGTAATGGAGGCAATCGGAACGATGGCGTCGGCATTTTTGCTGTACAGGGGACGTTGTTCCTGTTCATCGTAAATCATTGCGATCGCCGATTTCAACCTGGGTGTGGTAGAGAACAACTTATCCAAATTCACAGGTTCTTGAGCTTGTTCTACCTGTATGTAGGGCGCTGCATCGTCTGGAGCTGCTTGTGCCACCAAGGCGTAGCTCAACAATATCAACAAAGCCAGTTTTTTACGCATAACGCCCCTCGTTGCGAGATTCAGGTTGAGGAGAATAGCGCATCATTCAGATAAATAACAGATGTTTTTAGATAGAGCCGACTTAAATCCAAGGTGGATTGGCAACGGCCTTGAGTAAGAGGAGAAATTAATACCGCACCCGCACCTTATATATCAGCTTGGAACCTCCATTGGCAGGCACTTCCAGCAGCCACACTGCGGTATTGCTGGTCGCTTTTTGGTGGGGTTGTGATTCGCTTAGCATTTGCCAATCGCCGGGGATAGGTTCCATGACCTTGACCGTAACCGGAACATCCTTGGCATTCTTGAGTGTGATTTCAAATGCCGATTCGCTGATGTAGTTGTAACGACTGCTGCCGGCAATCTTCTCGAAGCTGGTTTGCTTTTTATCAGCCGTCACGTCGAATGCTTCGCCCAACTTGAGACGAACTTTTTCGAGTTTTGGTGTGTGGTCTATGCTGTCTTCGCCGACGAATTGCGCGTTGCCTGCGCTATCTTTTTTATACACGCGCATAGCCCCTTTGGGCAAGGGAATGCCCAAGCCTGCGCCTTTGTTTTCAAATTCCACGAATACGCCGACTTTCATTTTCTGGCCGATGTCGCCATAGCTGGATTGGTAATAAAAATTCGCGCCGCGCAGCAAAAATTCTTTGCTTGCTGGAATATTTGTTGCGCTCATTAACGCGACTTGTTTGGTTTGATTTTCGGAAATGGTGGTGGGGCGATCCAGGGTGTAGAGGTGGTATTCGAATAAATTTTCTTCGGTCATTTTGGGTGCTGCGGCCGCCATATACTGCACTTGGCCGATCTCCATACTATTCATCACCACTTCCTTCACCTGATTCACATCCCCTGCAACCAATTGCAGCTTGGCATTCCGGTAACTTGCGCCGCTGGTGTTAGTCAAGGTGACCCAAGCATTCAGATCCAGCGTGTCATCGTTCTTCGATAGTTCGGCCACATAGTCTGCGCGCCAGCCCAAGCCGCCAGTCAGATAGGATAGTTCCAGCGTATCCGTGGCGGCTTGCGCCGCATTCAGGCTGATGACCAGCGTCGGTCGATCACGTAAATTGGCCGGTACGCTTGGGTAGGCGATGCGCCCCGGCGTCCCGGTTTCAATGCGATCAGCATACTTCAGCACCACGCCATTGTTTGTTGCCAGCACAACGGCATCTTCACGCTCATCTACCCCAGTGGTGGGGTGACTACGCAAGATGGTCACGTTTTGGCCGATATATTTTTCCAATAATTTTTGCGGGGTGAGCAAATCGAAATCGAAATTTTGTTCCACCAGAAAAAAACCTTTGGGATGGGTTAAGTTGCGTAGCAGCGCTGTCTCAGGCCGAATTTGTGCCGACACATCGCGCCAGGCCAGCCGTTCTTCTCCGTTCGCCAGACGCACTTTGCGCGTGTCTTTTATCAAGGCCAGATTTTCGTTGTAAATCGTCACCGCAACTTCCTGCTGGTCATTGAGTGTGCTGGTGTTTTCAGGAGCGGCGTGGACAACAGTAATGGTGAATATAAAGCTCAGCGCAAAACTAATTAACTTAAACATGGCGGGTGTCCTTCAAGTAGCGATGATATGAATAGTGATGATATGGCTGGTTGAGATTAACGCATCCCCGGCAACATGCCCTTCATGCCGCGCATCATTTTTCCTATACCGCCTTGTCCGAACATCTTCATCATTTTTTGCGTCTGTTCAAACTGGTTTAACAGTTGATTGACGTGCATGACTTGTACGCCGGAGCCAGCGGCAATGCGGCGCTTGCGCGAGGCTTTGAGCAGTTCCGGGTGGGCACGTTCTTGTGCAGTCATGGAATTGATGATGCCTTCGGTGCGGCTAATGACACTGTCATCTATCTTGCTGTTGGCGGCTGCTTGACTAAGCTGAGCGGGCAGTTTGTCCATCAGCGCAGACATGCCGCCCATCTTTCGCATTTGCACGATTTGCGATTTGAAATCGTTAAGGTCAAATCCCTGACCGTTTTTTATTTTTTTCGCCAGTTTTTCTGCCGCGCCTTGGTCAACTTCGCGCTGCACGTCTTCAATCAGCGATAGCACATCGCCCATACCCAAAATGCGCGAGGCCATGCGCTCGGGGTGGAAGGCTTCGAGGCCACTTGGCTTTTCGCTCACGCCGATGAATTTAATCGGCTTGCCGGTAATGTGATGCACCGACAGTGCCGCGCCGCCCCGTGCATCGCCGTCCAGCTTGGTCAGGATGATGCCGGTCAGCGGCAGCGCCTCGCCAAAGGCTTTGGCCGTGTTCACCGCGTCCTGGCCAGTCATGGCATCCACTACAAATAAGGTTTCTATCGGCTTGAGCGCGACGTGCAGTTGTTGAATTTCTTCCATCATCGCAGCATCAATCGCGAGACGGCCAGCGGTGTCCACAATCAACACGTCGTGGTGATGTTTACGCGCATAGTCCAGCGCGGCCAGCGCAATGTCGTGCGGTTTCTGAGTGATGTCAGAGGCAAAGAAATCAATCGTGACTTGTTGTGCCAGTGTGCGTAATTGCTCGATGGCAGCGGGGCGATAGACATCGCAACTGACCAGCAGCACTTTTTTCTTGAGTTGCTCGCGCAGCAGTTTGGCTAACTTACCGCAGGTGGTGGTCTTGCCCGCGCCCTGTAAGCCCGCCATCAGAATCACGGCAGGCGGCACTGCCGCTAGGTTAAGCGAGTCATTGTGCGCGCCCATTAGCTTAGTCAGTTCGCGATGCACGATGCCGATCAGCGCTTGTCCAGGGTTTAGGGTGCCGATCACTTCCTGCCCTAGCGCGGCCTGCTTTACCTGTGTAGTAAATTCTTTGACCACGGGCAAGGCCACGTCGGCTTCCAGCAATGCCATGCGTACTTCGCGCAAAGCATCCTGAATGTTGCTTTCGGACAAGCGCGCTTGTCCGCGTAAATTTTTGATGACTCCAGAAAGGCGTTGTGTCAGGTTGTCCAGCATGGTTGTTTTACAAGTTTGGTGTAGAATTCGCGAAGTCTAAAACATCCTGACCAATAATGTCGAATTCTTCTTTATACGTTCTCAGTTTTATCGCATACAGTGTGCTGGCAATTTATTTTTGGCGCACACAGGTGAGCGGGGGTGGAGAAAAGCTGAATCACGGTGTGGCGGGTCATCTGGTGTTAGCACCCTTGGCGCTGCACGCATATCTGCTGTATGGTAATTTATTCAGTGGCGGCCTAAGTTTGTCGTTGGTGTATGCGGTTTCATTAATTCTGTGGCTGTCCATGTTGGTTTATTGGATGGCGCGTTTTTTTTATCCGATTGGCAGTTTGCAAACCTTGGTGTTGCCGCTGGCGGCACTGGGTGCATTGCTACCTGCGTTATTTCCCGCGATTCATCCGCTGACCAGCAACTCAACGTTTGCTCTGGATGCCCATATTTTGGTATCTATGCTGGCCTATAGCCTGTTTACCATTGCCGTGCTACATGCCTGGTTAATGTCCTTTGTCGAAAAGCGTTTGCATCACGCCTCGCTGCCTTTGGTTTTGCAAGGCTTGCCGCCGCTGCTCACCATGGAGACGTTGTTGTTTCGGATTATCGGCACAGGGTTTGTGCTGCTTACCCTTACATTGGCTTCTGGCATGGTGTTCGCCGAGCAGATATTCGGTCTGCCATTGCAATTTAATCACAAAATATTGTTTGGCTTTATTTCCTGGGGGGTGTTTGGCGGACTGCTGTTGGGACATTACTACCGAGGCTGGCGCGGACGCACTGCGGTGCGTTGGACGATGAGTGGATTCGTTTTTTTGTTGTTAGCCTATATAGGTAGCAAGTTTGTGCTGGAAGTGTTGCTGCACCGTTAAGGGCATCTTAAAAATCCACATTTCATCCCAACTGATAGAACAACTAGCCATTTCACTAAGCCGCCAAAAAACGGCGACTAAGTGGCTGGTTATGCGGCGTTGCGGAAAAAATTTCTTGCTTACATATACCCCATATGCAGCGCTGCGAAATTTTTCCCGCGCCTTGTATTTGGGCGAAATCTGAATTTTTTAGATACCCTTAAGATTCCACCCCCCACGGCTTTATCAACGACTGCGCTATGCCGAGATGATCCAGTATGCGCGCTACAACAAAATCTACAATGTCTTGCACACTTTGCGGGTGATGATAGAAGCCCGGATTGGGCGGCAGGATAACGGCTCCGGCACGGCTCAGCTTGAGCATGTTGCTCAGATGAATAGCAGAAAACGGCGTTTCACGCGGCACTAAAATCAGTGGGCGATTTTCTTTGAGCATGACATCAGCGGCGCGAGTGATGAGGTCGTCGCTTATGCCGCCAGCAATCTTCCCTAAGGTGCCCATAGTGCATGGGCAGATCACCATCGCATCACCCGGATTAGAGCCGGAGGCCATGGGCGCATACCAATCGTCACGCCCGAATACACACAACTCGCCGCTAAACTTCCCCAGGTGATCGGACAACATTTTTTGCGCGTCCTGAGGGCGATTGGGCAACACGAAATCCAATTCTTGCTTGGCCACGATTTGTGCGGCCTGCGAATAGACTAAGTGAACGCGCTGACCGCTTTGCAGCAGGCACTCAAGCAGGCGCATGGCATACGGCAGGCCGGATGCGCCAGTCAAGGCAAGGGTGATGGTTTTCATGCGCGCGTCGCTAGTCTTGCTGTGTCACAAAACGCTGAAGGGCGCATTGCGGCGTTAAAATAGGGCTCAAAATGCGAGGTCGCATAGCGATAGACCAAGCGTAAACTCCGCTTTTTCGCCCGATTTTTCCTTGCACTGCATCCCTTGATCGCTTTGTGACACAGTAAGATTAGGTGTCGTTGACGACTGGCCCCAACTTCATACACAGGAGCTTTAGGCGCCGAGTATGCCTTTTGCCTGAATCGGTTTTTTCGCAGCCGGCTTCTTGGCTGCTGGTTTTTTCGCGGCTACTTTTTTGACGGCTGGCTTAGCAACCGCTTTTTTTGCAGCAGGTTTTTTGGCAGCCACTTTTTTCACTGCTGGCTTGGCAACTGCTTTTTTCGCAGCAGGTTTCTTGGCAACTGCTTTTTTCAATGCTGGTTTAGCAGCTGCTTTTTTTGCTACCGGTTTCTTAGCTGCTGGCTTTTTGGCAACCACTTTTTTAGCTGCCACTTTCTTCACTGCTGGTTTAGCAGCAGCTTTTTTGGCTGCTGGTTTAGCAACTGTTTTTTTTGCGGCAGGTTTTTTGGTTGTGGTGCTTTTTGCTTTGCTAACGGTAGCCATTTTCATTCCTTGTAAAATTAATTTCGGATTAGGATCTGCATTATGTGCAAACATTGCACTCCCAAACGTTTATTTTTTCTATCGAGTAACCTGAAACACGCTTGGTAGCGCATTCTATGCGCGATTAAAAATATAGCGCAACAGATATTTGCACTTTCTTCAAAAAAACTACAAAAAAGTTTTTTCGTCGGCAAGGAGTTGCGCCACCGTTTCCCGCTTTCGGATGAGATGTATATCTTCCCCTGACACCATCACTTCGGCTGCGCGTGGGCGAGTATTGTAGTTAGAGCTCATGCTCATTCCATACGCACCAGCCGACATTATCGCTAGCAGGTCTCCCTCGGAGAGTGACAGTTGACGGGCATGCCCAAGGAAATCCCCGGTCTCGCAGACCGGGCCCACTACTTCGTAAATCAAAGATTGCTTTTCTCGTTCGCTTCCTCTCCCGCTAGCGGGGGAGGATTGAGGAGAGGGTTTTTGCTTAACCGGCAAAATCTGATGAAACGCATCATATAGCGCCGGACGCATCAGATCATTCATCGCCGCATCTACAATGGCAAAGTGTTTTTCCTCGCCATGTTTGAGATATTCCACTTTGGTTAGCAGCAGCCCGGCATTGCCGACTAGCACCCGACCTGGCTCCACCAAAATTTTTTCGCTGCGTCCGTGCAGAGCACCGAGCAGTGCGGCAGCATAATCAGCTATAGACGGCGGGGTTTCATCGTTATAACAAATGCCCAATCCGCCGCCCAAATCAAGATGCTCAAGCCAGATACCCTCGCGCGCCAACGCATCCACTAGCGCCAGCACCTTTTCCGCTGACGCGATGAATGGGCTGAGCTCGGTCAGTTGTGAACCGATGTGGCAATCCATGCCAGTTACGCGCACATGCGGCAAAACGCTCGCTTTGCGGTACAGCGTCAAGGCTTCGGTGTAAGCCACGCCAAATTTATTTTGCTTCAGCCCGGTGGAAATATAGGGGTGGGTCTTGGCATCTACATCCGGGTTCACGCGCAAGCTCACAGGCGCGACCTTACCCATCTGCCCGGCCACTTCATTCAAACGTGTGAGCTCAGATTCCGACTCCACGTTGAAGCACAGAATTTCTGCTTCTAACGCCAAGCGCATTTCCGCGACTGTTTTGCCCACGCCGGAAAAAACAGTTTTATTGGCCGCACCGCCTGCCGCCAGGACACGTTGTAATTCGCCGCCAGAAACAATATCGAAACCCGCGCCGAGTTTGGCGAATAAATTCAGAATGGCAAGATTGGAATTGGCTTTGACCGCATAGCAGATTAAATGCTCGCGCCCTTTAAGCGCAGCGGAAAACTGGCCGTAGGCATCGTTCAACGCGGCATGTGAATACACGTAGCACGGTGTGTCGAAACGCTGTGCAATATCGGTCAACGATACCTGCTCGGCGCAAAGCTGGTTGTTTTGGTAACTGAAGTAATGGTTCATAAATTATTTTAAAATGGAAAGTTTCATTCAATGCGTTTAGCACTCACTTGCGCTTCGCATCTTTGGGTAATTCAACCCGCTTGATTGTGCCGCCTTCCGATAGCATCACATAGCCGCGCTGTATTTCTTTTACCGTGACTCCGGGTTTTATTTCTGCATTGGTTCGGACAGATTTTGGCGGCTTGCCATCCATAGTCAGAATCGCGATACTCTCTGCCGGATTGCTGGCAACCACCACGCCTGTTAGCTGAAAATTGCTGGCAGTAGCAATAGATGAGCGGCCACCCAACAGCCCCGCTGCCGCATCCAGGCGCGGAGCAGACTGAGCCATTGGTGGCGGTGCAGCAACGGCGCGCACGGGTGGATTGAACCATGGCATCGCCCAATACGCAGCCGATACGCACAGGGCGATGAACAGTAAAAAACTGGTAATCAGAGGCAGACGTTTCATCACCGCACCAATTGGTTAATTTCAATAATCGGCATCAACACCGCCAACACGATCAGCAATACTACCACTCCCATTGCCAGTATCAGTGCCGGTTCCAGCAATCCGGCTATGGTCATGGCGCGGCGTTCTAAGTCTTGCTCCTGCGCGTTGGAAGCGCGCTCCAGCATGGCGGGTAATTCGCCCGTCACCTCGCCAGCGCGGATCATGTGAATCAGCATCGCCGGGAAATGTTTGTGCGCCGACAGTGCGCGCGCTAGGCTGCTGCCTTCGCGCACACTGGCCGTGGCCGCTTCGACTTGGGCGCGCATGGCGACATTGGTCAAGGTGTCACGGCTGGTTTGCAGTGCTTGCAGTATGGGTACGCCGGAGCCGGTGGTGATAGCCAGTGTGCTGGCGAAGCGAGCGGTGTTGAGACTGCGCTCGAATTTTCCGAACAGGGGCGCAGTCAATAACCAGGTGTGCCAGCGCAGCTTGATCGCGGGGTCTTTCAACGCGCGCCGCCAAGCGAAGGCCAGCGCGATGACAACGAGCAAAACGATCCAGCCGTAATGCCGCACAAAATCCGAAATGCCTAACATCACCACAGTCAGGAACGGCAGCTTCTGTTTGGTGTTGGCGAACACGGATACGATTTGCGGCACGACATAGGTCAGCAAAAAAATCACGATGGCAAAGGCCACCACGGTGACGATGGCCGGATAGGTGAAGGCCAGTTTTATTTTCTGCACCAGCGCATTGCGCCGCTCGACATAGTCGGCCAAGCGCGACAACACGCGCGCCAGTTGGCCAGTCTGTTCGCCGGAGGCAACCAGCGCGCGATAGATGTCGGCAAAGTCGCGCGGATGTTGTGTCAGCGCATCGGACAGCGACGATCCGCCCATTACCTCCGAGCGTATCGAGCCTATCAGATCGCGCACGTAAGTTCGTTCGGCTTGTTCCAGCAGCGCGGAAAAAGCCTGCTCCAGCGGTAAGCTGGCTTCCAGCAAGCTGGCTAGTTGGCGCGTGAACAGCGCGAGCTCGATGGTGGAAAGACGATCACCGAAGGCGCGGCTTTTGGTCTGGCCTGCTGCGTCTAGCTGACTGGCAATTGCTTCAACTATTATCGGCAGCAGACCTTGGGCGCGCAAATCAGCGCGCGCAGCACGAGCGCTGTCGGCGTTGACTACACCTGTTTTAGCAATGCCGGTGGCATCTACGGCTTCATAACGGAATGCTGGCATAACGGTTATTCTTTGGTGACGCGCAACAATTCCGCCTGCGTGGTCGTGCCATCGGCCAACCAGCGCTCGCCATCTTCGCGCATGGTGCGCATACCATCTTTTTGTGCAGTAGCGCGGATGTCGGCCTCTGCTGCGTGATTGTGAATTTGCGCGCGTATCTGCTCGGTGGTCAGCAATAATTCATAGACACCGACCCGGCCTTGATAGCCGGTTGAGCCGCATTTGTCGCAACCCACTCCATGCCATGTGTGGCCATCGTTGCGTTTGCAGTGTTCGCATAATTTTCGTACCAGTCGTTGCGCGACCACGCCGAGCAGCGATGAAGATAATAGAAAGGGCTCGATGCCCATATCCAGCAAGCGCGTTATGGCCGCCGCGCTATCATTGGTGTGCAAGGTGGCCAACACTAGGTGGCCAGTGAGCGAGGCCTGCACCGCAATCTGTGCAGTTTCCAGATCGCGGATTTCGCCTATCATAATGATGTCCGGGTCTTGGCGCAGAATGGCGCGCAGTGCTTTGGCGAAGGTCATGTCTATGCGCGCATTGACCTGAGTCTGGCCGACCCCGGCCAGTTCGTATTCGATTGGGTCTTCGACCGTCAGGATGTTGGTGCTGGTTTTATTCAGGCGCGTCAGCGCGGCGTACAGCGTGGTGGTTTTGCCTGATCCGGTCGGCCCGGTGACCAGCACGATGCCGTGCGGTTGCGCGATCAATTTATCGAATTGCGTCAACACTTCCGTGCTCATGCCCAGATGTTGCAAGTCAAGTTGACCAGCTTCTTTATCCAGCAAACGCAACACCGCGCGTTCACCGTGGCCGGTGGGCAGGGTAGAGACACGCACATCCACTGCCTTGCCTCCGACGCGCAGCGTGATGCGGCCATCTTGCGGCAGACGTTTCTCGGCGATGTCGAGTTGCGCCATGATTTTGATGCGCGAAATCAGCGAGGCATGAATGGCTTTTTTCGGCTTCACCACATCACGCAAGCTACCGTCTATGCGAAAGCGCACCACCGAAATCTGCTCGAACGGTTCGATATGAATATCCGACGCGCCTTCGCGCAAGGCTTGAGTCAGCAGGGCGTTAATCATGCGTATCACTGGCGCATCGTCGGCTGATTCCAGCAAATCTTCGATGGCTGGCATATCCTGCATCAACTTGGTCAGATCAATATCGGCTTCATATTCGTCCATGACCTGTGCCGCATCGCCGCCGGAACCGGCATAGGCTTGAGCGATGGCCGCTTCTAGCTCTGTATGGGGCAAAGATTTTAATTTGACCTGCCCGAAACAGCGGCTTATTTCTGCGATGGCTTGCGGCTTGGTTACATCGGACATCCAGACTTCGACATTGTGGTCGTTGCGTAGCGCCAGCACCGCGTAATCGCGGGCAAATGCGTAGGGAAGTAAGTGCGTATCAACCATGGCAAGCGTGAATATAAACATAAACGAGTAATCTGGGAAGAATAACAGAGCTAGCGGTTTGGTGGCGGACTTTAGCTAGGCTGAGGTTTGCTGGGGTGGACGACCCGGCTTTTTGGTTTGCCGTTTTATGCTGTTGCCCTAAACCGGACGGTACGGCATAATTGCTCCCTTTTTTTGACGGCAATCATCCAATCCCTTCGGGGACGTTTAGGGGGCAAGTGAAAATGACTTCAGTTCGTAAGGTAAGACCACCCAAGTTTAATGACACAACCGGCGCAATTCGTGCCTTGGCTATGGATGCGGTGCAGAAGGCCAATTCCGGCCATCCTGGCGCGCCTATGGGCATGGCAGAAATCGCCGAGGTGTTGTGGAATCACCATCTGCGTCATAACCCGGCCAATCCAAAATGGGCGGATCGTGACCGTTTCGTTTTCTCCAACGGCCACGGCTCGATGCTGATTTACGCTTTGCTGCACTTGACCGGCTATGATTTGCCGATTGAGGAATTAAAGCGCTTCCGTCAGTTGCACTCCAAGACCCCCGGCCATCCTGAGTATGGTTATACCGCAGGCGTGGAGACCACTACCGGTCCTCTGGGTCAGGGCATTACCAACGCCGTGGGTTTTGCCATGGCGGAAAAATTGCTGGCGCATGAATTCAATCGCCCCGG
>JANONO010000046.1:0-2354 GCA_031420875.1 Gallionellaceae bacterium
TTGTGTGGCGATGCGGGCCGCAGGCCGGACCAGTGCTGCACCAGTGGCATCTCACGCAAAGTCGGCAACAGCAATTCAGCACGCTGCCGCAATGAATCACGCGCTTCAACCGTCGTGCTTTTATCAAACCCCACATCCTCCAGCGTGCTACCCACCAGCAAATGTCCATCGCGTCGTGGTATGAGATACATGCCATCTTGCAGCACGATGTGTTGCAGCGGGGGGGTATCGAATTTGAATAACAGCATTTGCCCGCGCATCGGCTTGATATCCAGCTTCAACGCATACTGGCCCAGCACCTGCTTGCTCCACGCACCGGCGCTGACGATATAGCGATCTGCTTTGAATGCACCACATAAAGTAGAAAGCGCCTGCACCCTGCCTTCCATAGCCTCAATCCCGCGCACCTCACACTGCTCCACAATACGCCCACCCAGCATTTCTACATGCTTGCGCAATGCCTGAATCAAGCGCGGGTTGCGCACCTGCGCTACCTCCGGCAACAACAAACCATTCTGTTTTTCTTCCAGCCTGGCCCCATGCTCATCACACCATTGCCGCGCCAATGACTGTTCACAGGGTGACAGCACCAGCATACCGCTCACTTCATATTCCGGATCGATACCCGTGGCAGTGTGCAGATCCGCCGCCCATTGCGAAAACATCGCAGCGCCCAGACTGGTCAGCCGCGTCACTTCATCCGCATAATCCCACGGGCACAACGGCGAGAGAATGCCACCGCCCGCCCAGGACGACTCCATCCCGACCGCACCACGCTCCACTACGGTTACGGTAGAGCCCTGCAACAACAACTGCTGCGCAGTCGTTAAACCAGCCACGCCGGCACCTATAATTAAATATTCAGAAATCAAAAAGTTGCTCCATTTACGCCACACCTTATCCACAACGGCAAAAGAATATTGCCTACTTTCCCTGCACATCACCGCTTATTCCGATCAAACCACCTTTCATCGGCCAACACTGGTGACGGATGGCAATTATGCCTTAAGGTGCAAACATATTTGAAATCTAGGAGAGCGGAATGAAGTCACAGCGCGGTTTTACATTGATTGAACTAATGATCGTAGTGGCCATCATTGGCATACTCGCCGCCATTGCCTTTCCTTCCTACCAGCAATACATCATCCGCTCGAATCGCTCTGCGGCTCAAAGCTTCATCCTGAACGTGGCCAACAAACAAGAACTGTATATTCTCGACGCGCGTCGATATGCTGGCGTTGCAGCCGACCCGGGAGATGTTACCGGTTTAACCACGTTAAGCATGTCGGTACCAAACGAAGTCTCAAGAAACTATAACATCACAATCGGGGCGGTAACCCTCGCTCCTCCCGCGTATAAAGTGACTGCCACCCCGACTGGCGTCCAGAAGGCCAAAGACACCAAGTGCGGCACCGTGAGTATTGATCAGCTGGGGGGAAAAAAAGAAAGCGGCACAGGCACAGTAGCCACTTGCTGGTAAGCTAAATCATGAAAACCTTAACTCTACTCTCAAGCTCTGTCACCCATAGCCGAACGGGATGCAAATCACGCCGCATGCCAGCACGGCGCGGCAGGGGCTTGGGCTTCACTTTAATTGAATTAATGGTCACCATCACGATTCTCGGCATCCTCGCGTCCATTGCCGTGCCCAACTACAGCAGCTTCGTGGCAAACCAGCGCGTCAAAACCGCATCCTTCGATGTGATGTCCGCCATGGTGCTGGCACGCAGCGAAGCGCTCAAACGCAATACCAATGTGACCGTCACCCCGACGACAGGCAGTGACTGGGCCAGCGGCTGGTCTGTAACAGTTGGCACCACCCCCCTGAACCAGCAGGCCGCCTTCAGAAACCTGACCATCACCGGCCCGGCCAGCCTGTCCTACAACAGCAGCGGACGCCTCAACACGGCAGCAGCATCCATCTCGATCAGCAGCACCGTCAGCGGCGCGACACCGCGCTGCATCAGCATAGAGCTTAGCGGTCGGCCTAACAGCAAAAAGGGAGCTTGTTAATGAAACCTATGCAGAACAACACCGGGAATCACATGCTTAACAGCTGTGGAAATACCCTATTTAACAGCCCAGGCAAACAATCCGGCCTCAGTATGATAGAGGTGCTGGTGACTTTGCTCATCCTGATGGTGGGCCTGCTGGGATTGGCCGGTTTGCAGACGCAAGGCCTGCGCTCAGAAATGGAATCCTACCAGCGGGTACAGGCATTGATCCTGCTGCAGGACATGGTCGGGCGTATCAACGCCAATCGCGTCAATGCCGCAGCTTACGTTGACAGCGACATAGGTACGGGAGATGCACAGCCCGCCGACTGCACCGACCTCTCCGGCCAGCCGCGCGAC
>JANONO010000047.1:0-2317 GCA_031420875.1 Gallionellaceae bacterium
CTTCGGCGATGCACACGCGCGCCTCGTGCGCCTTGAATTCGTCCGCAGTCAAAAATTGCACCGGATGCGTGGCCACCAGCGGCAGCGCCAATTCCGCTGCCAGTTTCACGCTCGCGCGCACCTGCGCTTCTTCGCGCGCCGCACCGGTACGCTGCACTTCCAGATAGTAGCGATCAGGAAAAAGCGTTGCCCATTCCAGCGCCAGTTGACGCGCTGCGGCTTGATTGCCATTCGACAAGGCCACGCCGACATCGCCCAGTTGCGCGCCAGACAAGGCAAGCAGACCGTCGGTGCCGTCGCGCAGCCATTCCTTGCGCAGTTCCGCATGGCCGCGATACTGATTTTCCAGATAGGCGCGCGTCAATAAGGAACACAGGCGCAAATAACCGGCATGCGATTGGCACAACAACAACAAGCGATAAGGTTGGTCGCGCTCGAGCGGATTGCTGATGAATACATCACAACCGATGATGGGCTTGATACCGGCGCTGCGCGCCGCTTGATAAAATTTGACTAGGCCGAAAAGATTACTGAGGTCAGTCAGTGCCAGCGCTGGCATGGCATCCTGTTTGGCTGTGGCAACTGCGCCGTCAATACGCACGATACCATCGGCAATGGAGTATTCGCTATGCAGACGCAGATGGATGAAAGTGGGTAGGGGCATGATGGCGAGGGGATGAGATTCAAACGAATTTTACCACTGCCACTTGCTAGGAAAGCCCAAAGATTTTTACTTGTTGATGTTACTCAGAAAAAAGAATGAAAATCGGCACGCCAATCTTGGCAATCTTAATAAAGCGCAGTTCAAGCCACGGCATGATTGGAGCGCGGGCGTCCCGCCCGCAGCGGACAGGATGTCCGCTGCTCCCAGTTGCCATTGCCAATTATCATTAAAATGGAATTCATCAGCAATTAATATTTTTTAGGATCAACCCCTAGGATAATCAACCTAGGTAAGCCGCCAGCACCCTCTCATTTTTGTGCATCTCGCTGGGCAGACCCTCAAGCACTATCTGTCCATGTTCCATGACATAAACATAGTCCGCCACTTGCAACGCGCTGCGTGCAAATTGTTCTACCAACAGCAAGGTAACGCCCGACTCTTTGAGTCGGGAGATGATTTTGAAAACTTCTTGTACCAAAATCGGTGCCAATCCCATAGAGGGTTCATCCAGCAATATCACTTTAGGATTGGCCATGAGCGCACGTCCGATAGACAACATTTGCTGCTCGCCACCGGACAGCGTGCCAGCGAGTTGGCCAGCGCGCTCGCGTAGGCGTGGAAATAATTCATAAACCTGCGCCAAATTGCGCGCAGCCTGGGCACGATAAGAAAAAAACTTAGGCAGATGGCTATATCCTCCCAGCAATAAATTATCTTCTACCGACAGCGGGCCGAATACTTTGCGCCCCTCGGGCGAATGCGCCAATCCCAGCCCGGCAATTTTTGCTGCGCCATAATTTTGGATAGACTCTCCATCTAAAATTACGCGACCTTGTGTGGCTTGCAATAAGCCAGACACGGCGCGCATAGCAGTGGTTTTGCCCGCACCATTAGCGCCGATTAACGCGACCAGCGTGCCTTGTTTTACCTGCAAATAAATCCCGCGCAGCACTTCGCTCGTGCCATAGCCTGCATGTAAATTTTCAATTATTAGCACGTGACTTCCCGTTCGGGAGCGATCCCTAAATAAGCCAGCATCACCTGCGGGTCGCGCTTCACTTCTTCTGCCGTGCCCTGCGCGATGACCTTGCCGCCATCCAGTACGGTCACCCTGTCGCATAGCTCACTGACCACATCCATGTGATGCTCGATCAAAATAATAGTCATGCCGCGTTGGTGTATGCACTTAATAATTTCGATGAGTTGCGCGACATCCGGCTTCGCCAAGCCTGCGGCAGGCTCATCCAGAATCAGCAGGTCAGGTTTGCAAGCCAAGGCGCGCGCAATTTCCAAAAATCGTTGCGCGCCATAAGTCAGATTTTTTGAACAGGTACGCGCATGATGTTCCAGCCCGACCAGCTTAAGCAGCGCCAGCGCTTCAGCTTGTGCGCGAGTTTCTTCGTGCTTGCCCAAGCCTAGCAGCAACAGCGGCAAGGGTCGGCGATATACGCCCTTGAGCGCCACCATCACATTGCCGAGCGCGGATAAATCCGAGAACAATTGCAAATTTTGAAAGGTGCGCGCAATGCCCTGCTTAGCCACCTGATACAAACTCCCCTGCGGCAGTGGACGGCCATGCAGCAACACCGTGCCTGCGGTCGGCTTATATAGCCCTGAGATCACATTGACTGCGGTGCTTTTGCCAGAACCATT
>JANONO010000048.1:0-3791 GCA_031420875.1 Gallionellaceae bacterium
GTGATGGAAGAATGTGGCATCACCATTACCCGCAATCCTGCGGAAATGGGTAAAGTCATGCAGAAAATTTTGAATAGATAAACTTTAGATGTGGCCTTAAAAACTGGACGCTGCGGGGCTGCTCTACAGTTTTTACGTCAGCATAGGTACGCCCGCAGAGGAGATTGTTCAATATTCTCGCGAACAGCATGTTGACCAGATCACGGTGGGGGCTCATGGGCAAGGTGCATTAAGCACCTTTTTACCGGGTTCGGTGGTGAGCAGTGCTGCATCTTTCCAGTACGCCAGTCCTCTGGGTCAAGTAATTTTCACCCTCGATAAAAACGGCTGGGGGTCGGCTTCGTCTTTAGCTTGTATCAAGCTTTAAGGGATGTCATGCTTATGGAGTCACAAATTAATTTCTTCACTTCTCTTTTAATCGGCCTGATAGTTGGCGCGGCTGCCGCTTGGCTGATTTTTCGCGAACGCATTTTATCTGTGGTGGGCAAGGAGAAGGGTGAAAATCAAGTCGAAATAGCCCGCTTAAACGAGCGACTGGCCGCTGCACAAGAAAACATAACGCGGCTAACCAGCGAAAAAAATAATCTTGTTGCGCTACGCGATCAGCTCACTACAGAGCAACAACGGTTGAGCAACAAAGTTTCTGAGATGACCATCACCCTAGAGGCGGAGCGTACTCAGACTGGCGAGAAATTGCAGCTTCTCAAAGACGCAGAGGAGCAACTTTCCAACCGCTTTCAAACTTTGGCCAACCAGATTTTGGATGAGAAATCCAAAAAATTCACCGATCAGAACCAGGCCAACCTTAATCAATTGCTGGAACCTCTCAAGACCAAGATCACAGAATTTCAGAACAAAGTTCATGACGTTTATGTCAAGGAAGGGAATGACCGTGCGGCCTTGGCAGGGCAAGTCAAGGAACTGATGGCGCTGAATAGCCAGCTATCACAAGACGCGCACAATCTTACCAGTGCCCTGAAAGGCCAAGCCAAGGCGCAAGGCAATTGGGGTGAGATGATTTTGGAGCGGGTGCTAGAGGCTTCCGGCTTGCGTAAGGGCTACGAATATGACGTACAGGAGAGCCATACCCGCACCGATGGCACACGCGCCCAACCAGACGTGGTGGTTCATCTACCGGAAGACAGGCATTTGATTGTGGATGCCAAGGTATCGCTCACGGCATATGAAGAGCAGGCTAGTGCCGACAGCGATCATCAACGCGATGCCGCATTGAAACGCCATCTGGATTCGGTGCGAAGCCACATCAAGGGATTGTCCGAGAAAAACTATCAGCAGCTATATGGATTGCAATCGCTCGATTTTGTGTTGATGTTCATACCGGTTGAACCGGCCTTTATGCTGGCTGTTTCGCATGACAGTAATTTATGGCAAGACGCATGGAAGAAAAATGTCTTGCTGGTCAGCCCCAGCACCTTGCTATTCGTGCTTCGCACGGTGGCGCATCTGTGGCGGCAAGAGCAGCAGAATCGTAATGCACAGGAAATTGCCAGTCGCGGAGCGGAGCTATATGACAAGCTGGTTGGTTTCGTTGATGACTTGCTTACGCTGGGCAATAGATTGGAACAAGCGCAGAAAGCCTACGATGGCGCTTACAATAAATTTACGGGCGGCAAGGGAAACGTGATTCGCCAAGCTGAAATGCTCAAAGGGCTGGGCATCAAACCCACCAAAAATCTGCCTCAAGACATGATTAATACGGCATTGGATGAACCTCTTGTCTTGCCTTCTGCAATTTACAATAAAGTTAAATGAAAGCCGCATGAAACTCGCCCTCGCACAAATCAATTGCACAGTCGGAGACCTGCACGGCAACTCCGCAAAAATTCTCGCCTATGCCGAGCGCGCCAAGAGCCAGGGCGCGGCCTTGCTGCTCACCCCGGAGTTGAGTTTGTGCGGCTATCCGCCAGAAGACTTGCTGTTACACACAGGGTTTTATCGTGCCTGTGATGATGCGCTGCATGCCTTGGCACAAAAAATTTATGGCATCAGCGTGGTGGTGGGTCACCCGCATGAGATGGACGGCAAACGCTACAACGCCGCCTCGGTGCTGCGCGATGGAGAAATTATCGCCACTTACCATAAACACGCGCTGCCCAATCACAGCGTGTTCGACGAAGAGCGCTATTTCGCGCGTGGCTTATTGCCCTGTGTGTTTGAGATAGAAGGAATCAAAATTGCCATCAACATTTGCGCTGACATCTGGCAACAGCAAGCGGCGCGACACGCATATGAAGCAGGGGCACAAATACTGTTGGTGTTAAATGCTTCGCCGTACCACATCAATAAACAAGTAACGCGCTATGAGGCCATACGTGGCCGCATAAGTGAAACGGGTCTGGCGGTGGTCTATGCCAACCTGGTGGGCGGACAGGATGAATTAGTATTTGATGGCGCTTCGTTTGTCATGGATGCACAGGGCAATCTGACCCACCAGTTCGCCCCTTTTGAAGAGGTGCTGGGACTGGTGGATATACACGATGGCAAGCTGGTGCAAGGTGTGATCGTGCCTGCCATGACAGAGGAGGAAAGTATCTATCGCGCATTATGTTTGGGTGTGCGGGACTATATCGGCAAAAACCACTTCCCCGGCGTGCTGCTCGGTTTGTCTGGCGGCATTGATTCCGCGCTAACGCTGGTGGTGGCGGTAGATGCGCTGGGTGCGGACAAGGTGCATGCGGTGATGATGCCCTCACCTTACACCGCGCAGATCAGCCTGGATGATGCACGCGAAATGGCTACCCTATTGGGTGTGCGTTATGACGAATTGGATATTCGGCCTACGCTGGACATTTATCTTGCCACCTTGAGTGGTTTGTTTGCGGGCAAGGCGGCCGACACCAGCGAAGAAAATTTACAGGCGCGCATACGTGGCAATTTGCTGATGGCTTTATCCAATAAATTCGGCTCCTTGGTGTTGACCACCGGCAATAAGTCAGAAATGACAGTCGGTTATGCCACGCTGTATGGCGATATGGCTGGCGGGTTTGCCGTGCTCAAGGATGTCAGCAAAACCTGGGTGTATCAGTTGGCAAATTATCGCAATGGTTTAGGGCGAGTCATACCGCAGCGCATCATCACACGCCCGCCCAGCGCCGAACTCAAGCCAGATCAAACTGATCAGGACAGCCTGCCGCCTTATGATGTTTTGGATGGCATCATGGCCTGCTACGTCGAGCAGAATAAGACAATTGCTGAAATTGTGGCGCACGGTTATGCCGAAGCGGATGTGCGCCGTGTGGTAAAAATGATACGCAACAATGAATACAAGCGCCGCCAGGCACCTGTCGGAATTCGCATCACCGATCGCGGTTTCGGCAAAGATTGGCGTTACCCGATTACGGCATACTATCAAGACGATTTCTAGTCTTACTGTGTCATAAAGCGCTGAAGGGCGCATTGCAGCGTTAAAATCGGGCTCAAAATGCGGGGTCGCGCAGCGATAGACTTTGTGTAAGCTCCGCTTTTTCGCCCGATTTCGCCTTGCACTGCATCCCTTGATCACTTTATGACACAGCAAGACTAGTAAGTTATACTCATCATTGCATTACTCAATCAGGGAGCAGCTATGAAAAAAATAGTAGCCATTATCAAACCGTTCAAGCTGGACGAAGTGCGCGAAGTTTTATCCGAAATCGGAGTCAGCGGCCTGACCGTGACCGAAGTAAAAGGCTTCGGACGGCAGAAGGGACATACCGAATTGTACCGAGGCGCTGAATATGTAGTGGATTTTTTACCCAAGATTAAAATCGAAGTGGTAGTGACCGCCTCCA
>JANONO010000049.1:0-15314 GCA_031420875.1 Gallionellaceae bacterium
AAAAATACATCCTTCAAAACCCATTTGAACGCGCAGGATGTTCTTTAACCAAACTGGAGAGAAGCCCGCCGGACGGCCATCCACCTTGGTGTAAATAACATGTGCGGGCATGATCGCGGTCAGGCCGAAATTGACTAATTGACGGAACGGAATGAGATCGCACAGTTCGATGTCGGCATAGTTCCGGTTGTCTTCAGGAATTTCCAGATGAGAGTCAGCTCGCACGTAGCCGTGGCCGGGGAAATGTTTGCCCACCGTGGGCATACCGCCCTGCCTCAAGCCGATCAGCAGGCTGTGCGCCAACTCGGCGACAGCCTGTGGCTCGGAATGAAAAGCGCGGTCGCCGATCACGCTACTGCTGCCAAAATCTATGTCCAGCACCGGGGTAAAGCTAAAATCAACGCCGCAGGCGCGTAACTCGGCAGCCAATACATAACCAGTTTGCTGCGCCAGATGTTTGGCGCGCTTGGGATGGTTGTCCCATATTTTTCCAATTTCACGCATCGCCGGAAGACGAGTGAAACCTGCACGAAACCGTTGCACACGACCACCTTCGTGATCCACCGCAATTAGTAGCGATGGACTGCGTAGATGACGGATGCTGGCAGTCAGCTCGGCCAGTTGCTGCGGTGATTGATAATTTCGAGTAAATAAAATGACTCCGCCGACGAGCGGATGGTGCAGACGTGCTTCATCTTCTGCCGTCAGTTCGTAAGCTGCGATGTCCAGCATGACCGGGCCGAGTCCCATTAACTTTCCTTTAATTTTTTTCCAAGACTACAAAAGCCACTGCGCTATCGCGCTCATCACTGATGCTGAGATGGTGGTGCGTCACCCCCAAGCGAGCCACATAATTTGCCAGCACTTCGTCGAAAGCCAGCAGTGGCTTGCCCAGTGCATCATGCTCGACCATGATGCGGCGCAAGGTTACCTGGGAACGCAAGCCAGTACCCAGCGCCTTGGCAAAAGCCTCTTTGGCGACAAAACGCTTCATCAGAAAACGCGCCGGATCGGCGCTGGCTGTGTATTCCGGCCATTCCTTTTCACCCAACAAGCGCTGCGCGAAACGGTGACCATATTTTTCGTTCAAGCCTTTAATCCGGCTATATGAAACGATGTCGGTGCCGATGCCAAATATCATTAACTCCCCTGCCCTACTTTATGAAAAATAGAAAACTTGTTCCATTTCTAAATTGAAAGTGCAACGACGTAGGGTGGGCAAACAGGTTTGTCGTTTGCCCACGCGGCTTGGTATCGGCGTGGGCATAACAGCATGCCCACCCTACGACAATTTAATTATTGTCGTTTTAAAATAGAAATTAATTGCCACACTAACCCGCCAGCAACACCTTCATTTTTTTCACAGCCTGCTCCAGCCCGATGAACAATGCCTCGGCGACAATGGCGTGGCCGATGTTGAGTTCGCAGATGTTGGGAATGGCAACGATGGGTTGCACGTTATGATAATTCAGACCGTGCCCAGCATTCACCTGCAAGCCCAAGGTATGAGCATGTGACGCTGCTCGCTGGATGCGCGCCAATTCTTTTTCTTGTTGCGACACGCTGGCTGAGTCTGCATATTTTCCGGTGTGTATTTCCACTATCGGCGCGCCCGCTTTCTGTGCCGCATCCAGTTGCTTTTCATCCGCATCCACGAATAACGACACGCGAATGCCAGCCTCGGCACAGCGTTCACAAGCGCGTTGTACGCTGTCAAAATACTTCAGCACATCCAGCCCCCCTTCGGTGGTGAGTTCTTCGCGCCGCTCAGGCACAAAACAGACATCGTGCGGCTTGATCCGCAGCGCGATGGTCAGCATCTCGTCGGTGATGGCGCTTTCCAAATTCATCCGGGTTTGCAGCATGTCACGCAGAATTTCTACGTCTTTGTCCTGAATATGGCGGCGGTCTTCACGCAAATGCAGGGTAATGGCATCCGCCCCTGCTGCCTCACCTATCAGCGCTGCCTGCAACACATTGGGATAGCGCGTACCACGCACTTGACGCAATGTGGCAACGTGGTCAATGTTAAGTCCGAGTTTAATCATAGATTTTAGAGGTGCTCATAATTTAATGATGCCTCGTTTGGTCATTTCATTGATAACTTGATGGACGCAAAAATCCAGTTCTGTCCCGCCCGTCTTCACAATAATCTCTGGATTTTCGGGCGCATCATAAGGCGAAGAAATGCCGGTAAATTCGGAAATCTGCCCGGCACGCGCTTTTTTATAAAGGCCTTTTACGTCGCGGCTTTCGCAGACCGCAATCGGACTGTCGCAATAAACCTCGATGAAATCGCCGTGCTCGACCATACCACGCACTCGTTCGCGGTCGGCTCGAAATGGAGAGATGAAAGCAGTCAAGATGATTACGCCCGCCTCCATGAAGAGCTTGGCCACCTCTCCCACGCGACGAATGTTTTCTATGCGCGCTTCTTGTGAAAAACCGAGATCACCGCACAGCCCATGTCGTACATTGTCGCCGTCCAGCACAAAAGTGTGGCAGCCTAGCTGGTGCAATTTTTCTTCGACGGCATGCGCCAAAGTAGATTTGCCCGATCCAGACAATCCAGTAAACCAGATGATCACACCGCGATGGCCGATTTTCATTTCACGGCGCGCGCGGGTAACGGTAGCGTTATGCCAAACCGTGTTGCTTGAAGCAGGTGTTTGTTTTTTCATGGGAGAAAAAATAATCAGTTAATGTTTTTTGCCAGCTTTAGGCGCGCCCCGTAGAGGTGTCCGCTTTCCAGTTTTACGCCTTATTTTTTCCGTTTCTTCTGCAACCGCTATTTTTTTAGCAGGCATGAGCGGCTCACTCAATTTTTTTATGGCGGGCGGCGTTTCCATGCCGACCCAATTGAGGATGGCCGTTACTTCACCCGACCCCAATTCAGCCAACATGCCACGTTTCAGGCGCGGCGGCAGGTTGACGATACCAAAACGAACTCGCATCAGCCGACTCACCGTTAAACCCAGCGCCTCAAAAGTGCGGCGCACCACACGATTGCGCCCTTCCTTCACCATCAGGCGATACCAGTGGTTATAGCCCTCGCCGCCTTCGTCCAACAATTTTTCAAATTTAATCGGCCCATCATCCAGCGTGATGCCTTCCTGCACCATCTGCCGCATCTGCTCTTCGGTCATACGACCCTGCAAGCGCACCGCGTATTCACGCTCGACCTCAAAACGCGGGTGCATCAGCCGATTAGCCAAATCGCCGGAAGTAGTAAAAATCAGCAACCCGCTGGTATTGAAATCTAGGCGTCCTATGGCTACCCACTTCATGCCGCGCAGCTTGGGTAATTTGTCGAATACGTTGGCGCGATTTTTCGGATCATCGCGGCTCACGATTTCGCCTTCCTGCTTGTGGTAGAGCAACACTTTGGGCAGGCTGGCACCCATCTCTTTAAAGTGAACAATGCGATTATCAACACGCACCACATCACCTGCCACTACGCGCATACCTAAGATGGCGACTCCGCCATTCAATGTGACACGCCCCGCAGTAATCCATTCTTCCATTTCGCGGCGCGAGCCTACGCCTGCTTGCGCCAGCAATTTTTGCAAGCGTTCACCGGCTTGTACTGTCTGTTCTATCTGCTCGCTCATTTAGAAAGGAAGGTTCATGCCTGCCGTAAAGCCACCCATTCTTTGCTGAGTGACCGCTTCCGCTTGCTTAACGGCATCGTTCAGCGCCGCCACAATTAAATCTTCCAGCATCTCTTTATCATCCGTCATTAAGCTATCATCCAGCGACACCCGACGCACCTCGTTGGCGCAAGTCATAACGACCTTAACCATGCCTGAGCCAGCCTGACCTTCTACCTCAACTGTAGCCAGTTCCGCTTGCGCTTTTTTCATGTTGGCCTGCATCTGCTGGGCTTGTTTCATCATCCCGGCCAATCCACCTTTCATCATTTTCCTGTTCCTTTACTGTATGGGTTTAATAGATTCTTCAATCAACTGCGCGCCAAATTGCGCTTGCACTTCACGCACAAAAGCATCCTGCGAAATGGCTGCGGTTGCTTGCTGCTGGCGATTTTTTAATTGCTGTTGCTCGGCTGCGGCAGGCGTGGCTGCGCTGGCCTCGCCCAGTGTAACCAGCAAACGCACCGGTTGTGCAAAATAATTCGTGAGCGCAGCTTGTAATTTTTCATGCGCTGTTTTATTTGCCATCAATTGCTTGTGCTGCGGCGCAAGATTCAGAACCATGCTGCCGTCCACAAAACTTGCCAGCGTGCAATGCTTGGCTAATTCGCGCGCCATACCCTGTATGCTCAATTGCTCTAGCAGCGTAGCCCAATCAATTTGGGCGGTGGTGCTTACGTCTGATTTTTTTAATGGTGCAACAGAAGGTGCGGGCTTGGCCACAGCGTCGGCAAGCGGCGCACTGACACGATCATTCAGCGGTACAGTCTTGATCTGATTTTTCTGGGTCTGATTTTTTGGAGCTTGGTTTTCCGGCAAAGCTGACGCGCCGACCGGCATGAAAGTCAGCATACGCAACAAGGTCATGGTAAAACCAGCATACTCATCAGGAGCCAGGTTGATCTCATTGCGCCCATGTATTGCGATTTGATAAAACAATTGAATGTCTTCGGCGCTGAATTGTTGTGCCAATTCCAGCAAACGCAGCCGTTCTGGCTCATCGTCTGCGATGGCTTGCGGCACGGTCTGAGCCAATGCCACGCGATGTAGCAGTGTGGCCAAATCCTGCAATGCCGCATCAAAGGCCAAGCTTCGGATCGCCATGTCGTCAGCAATACGCAACAGCCCGGCCCCATCGCGGTCTTGTAGCGCTTGCAGCACATCATACAAATAGCCTTGGTCAATTGCGCCCAGCATTTCGCGCACAGTCATCTCATTCACTTTGGAACTGGAATAGGCAATCGCTTGATCGAGCAGACTCAAGGCATCCCGCATGCTGCCCTGCGCGGCACGAGCCAACAGCGCTAGCGCAGCAGCCTCAAAAGGAATATTTTCCTGCCCCAACACATGCTGCAAATGAGCAATGATTAGCGCGGGCGATAACTGCTTCAGGTTGAACTGCAAGCAACGCGACAACACAGTAACCGGAATTTTGTGCGGATCAGTTGTGGCGAGTATGAATTTAATGTGGGGCGGCGGCTCTTCCAGAGTCTTCAGCATTGAATTGAATGCCTGCTTGGACAGCATATGCACTTCGTCAATGATATACACCTTGAAGCGGCCGCTGGTGGGCGAGTATTGGGCGTTGTCCAGTATCTCGCGCATATTGTCTATGCCGGTATGGGACGCCGCATCCAGTTCCACCAAGTCAATGTAACGCCCACTATCAATTTCCGTGCAAGCGCTACAAATGCCGCAAGGCGTGGCGGTAATACCGGTCGTGCAGTTCAGGGACTTGGCGAAAATGCGCGCAATCGTCGTTTTTCCTACACCGCGAGTCCCGGTGAACAAATAAGCGTGATGCAAGCGATTTTGCGTCAGCGCATTGCTTAAAGCCTGCACTACATGATCCTGCCCCGCCAGTTGCGCGAAATTTTTGGGTCGCCATTTTCGCGCCAGAACAGAAGCCAGAACAGAAGTAGCTGACAAAATTTAACCTATCATCAAAATGGGGGCTTAATTTAGTGCTGCCCTAGATTCTGTTGCTAAAAAAAGGAGGCGAGCCTTACCCCCGGCACTTGCAGTAAGTAGCTATGGCTGCTTCCTTCCGGATCTGACCAGGTTCACCACCCTGCAATGCGGGGAGGCCCGCCAATTCATTATATGCGGCACAAAATTGCTGTTAGGCAATGTTTGAATGCACCGCTTAGTAATCGTTATAAATTCGAGTTCGCATCATAAAGGAATCAGGCATCAAAATCTACGTTATGGTTGTCTTAATTCCCATTCTAAAAGCATTACTTATCGTCCAACCCGCGTTTCCAACGGAGTCAGCGTATAATTAATCAGATAAATTCTCCCGCAAGAAGCACCGCGCAAAATCACCCAGACTGCATCTATCAGAAAGAATTATGCCTACGTTTATTACCTTCAACTGCCGAATTTGCTCATGGTTCGGTCTGCTCTTTTTTGCTTTTTCCTTTGCCTTTGTTTTTACAGGGCTGGCACATGCCAGCCTGCCACTATCTTCCAATGTACCCGGCGGCATTGCGATTATTCCGCTCGGCAGCGTTTCAGCCAGTGCCGATACGCCGCAATCATGGTTGGGCGACCAGCCTGTTCTCGTCACCTCCGATCAAAATCAATGGGTCGCGGTGGTCGGTCTGCCGCTTGATATGACACCGGGTTCGCATGAGCTGCGCGTGCAAATGTCTGGCGTGACAAAAACGCTGAACATCGTGGTCACCCCAAAAAATTACCCGGAGCAGCGCATCACCCTTAAAGATAAGGGCAAAGTGCAACTATCAGCTGAAAATGAGGCTCGCGCTGATCGTGAGATCGCTGTCATCAAGAAATTTAAACGCCACTGGCGCGCGGCGCAGGATACCGATCTGGCTTTCATCCTGCCTGTAGAAGGAAAGCTGGCCAGCCGTTTTGGCTTGCGTCGCTTCTTCAACGAACAGCCACGCGCACCCCATGTCGGCCTTGATGTGGCGGTCGCGCGCGGCACGCCAATCAAGGCCAGCGCGCAAGGTCAAGTGCTGGCGATAGATGATTATTTCTTCAACGGCAAAACGATCTTTCTGGATCATGGCAACGGCCTGATTACCATGTACTGCCACCTTGACCGGATAGACGTAAAAACCGGCGAAACGGTAAGCAAAGGTCAGCTAATCGGGCTTTCTGGAGAAACAGGGCGTGCCACCGGCCCGCATCTGCACTGGAGTGTTGTGCTTAATGGGGCGATGGTGGATCCGGAATTGTTTATTTCGGAGAGGCGGTAGCGTTAATGACCGCTTTGATAGTGCTAGTCGGCTGATTGGTGTGGCTTCCGGTTTCGTTCTGGCACTTCAAGATGACATAGTCTAGTAATCTGTCGGTCTTCCAAGTCAATAATTTTGAAATAAAACAAGCAATTGCCGCATCAATATTATATAATAATCGTTATTAAGCAATTACTTAATAAGTTTTTATATTGCTCATTTCAAACCCATACAACGCGACACAAGCTACCTGTTCCCGCCATCGATGAACGACTGGTTACCCGATCACGCAACGCAAATGTACGGTGGAGCCGGTGATTGGCATCATCAAATCGGCACTGGGATTCCGTCAATTCTCACTGCGCGGATTGGAAAATGTCAAAGGCGAGTTGAATCTGGTGGCGATGGCATGGAACTTGAAGCGGATGTTTATATTGGCGGGTTAGCAAAAAGGGAATAAGGCAAGATTGAGCGTAAAACGCCACGTTGCTGGGCATCAAAAAAGTGAGCTGATGAAAATCTGAATGTAAAATTTACCTCGAAGAGCTTCTTGCGCCCTTTGGGTGAGTGTGACGATCAATCCTGCTCTTTAAATTGGCGTGATAGGTTGCGGTAAAGGTTAAGGCCGACAGGCTGCTAGAGTGTCGTAGCTTTGGCTAACGGCGAGTGAGGTGAGGCCGATGGTGGTGAGAGTGGTGGTCAGACGCCCCAGTGTGTCGCACGTGAAGGCGCGGGTCTGGCCGTTGTCGGTGGTGATGGCAGCTACAAAAAATTCCGTTCCGTGCAACCTCATCCGCCACTTTAATCTCACTTAAGAATGACTACTAACGAATACAGCCGATCATTTCTTTAAGTTTCATTAGCTGATAATTCTTGCTATACTCCGCTCCGGTTTTTCAGATGGGCTTCGGCCCGTTTTTTATTTGTGGGTCAAGAATCATGGGCGTAGAAAATTTAGTAGGAACGACGGTAGTTGGCCTAGGGTATGAACTGGTTGACTTTGAGGTGTCAGGCCGCGGCTTGATGAAAGTTTTTCTGGACAAGCCAACAGGCATTACCGTGGATGACTGTCAATTGGTCAGCAACCAGCTGACACGCTTATTTACCGTGGAAGGCGTGGATTTTGGTCGCCTGGAGGTGTCCTCGCCGGGTTTGGATCGGCCACTCAAGAAGGAGGCCGATTTTATTCGATTCCACGGCCAAAAAGCGCATTTGAAATTACGCATGCCCCAAGATGGACGCAAAAATTTCATCGGCCACTTGGGAGAGGTTAAAGATGGCGTAGTAGAGCTGGATGTAGAGGGCAAGCAGGTGTTAATAGATCTGCAAAATTTGGACAAGGCACGTTTGGTGCCTGTGTTTTAATATTTGGGGTTTTTAATATTTGTGGCTTTTAATATTGGGGATTTTAATATTGAGGTTGTTCGCATGTCGCAAACAACCGGGAGACAGTAATGAGCCGTGAAGTTTTGTTGTTAGTGGATGCCTTGGCGCGCGAAAAAAACGTGGATAAGGAAATTGTGTATGGCGCATTGGAATCAGCTTTGGCCTCGGCCACCAAGAAGCGATTTTCCGAGGAAGCTGATGTGCGCGTAACCATCAATCGTACCTCTGGCGAATACGAGTCGTTTCGTGTTTGGCAGGTCATGGACGATGAAACTTTTGAAACCCCTGATTTGCATATCAAGATGGAAGAGGCGTTAAAGCTCAATCCGCAAATTCAGATGGGGGAGTTTATTTACGCCCCGCTGGAATCTATTGATTTTGGGCGCATAGGCGCGCAAGCGGCGAAGCAAGTCATTTTCCAGAAAATCCGTGACGCGGAGCGCGAACAAATTCTGAACGATTTTATGGAGCGCAAAGAACATTTGGTTTCGGGTACGGTGAAGCGTATTGAGCGCGGCAATGCCATTATCGAATTCGGAAAAATAGAAGCCCTGCTGCCCCGCGACCAAGTGATCCCCAAGGAAAATATGCGCGTAGGCGACCGCATTCGCGCGCATTTATTGCGTGTTGATCGCTCCGTGCGCGGACCGCAAATTGTTTTGTCTCGCATCACGCCAGAATTTCTGGTCAAACTGTTTGAACTGGAAGTCCCGGAAATTGAAGAGGGCTTGCTGGAGATCGTCAGTGCGGCGCGTGATCCCGGTGCTCGCGCCAAAATTTCGGTGCGTTCGCATGACAAACGCATAGACCCGATTGGCACTTGTGTTGGTATGCGCGGTTCACGAGTGCAGGCGGTAACCAATGAGTTGGCGGGTGAGCGCGTGGATATTGTGTTGTGGTCGGAAGACCCAGCAACCTCCGTCATCAATGCGCTGGCTCCGGCTGATGTCACCAGCATCATGGTTGATGAAGATAAACACAGCATGGATGTGGTCGTTGAAGAAGAAAATCTAGCGCAGGCTATAGGCCGCAACGGACAAAATGTACGCCTAGCCAGCGAACTGACCGGCTGGGTACTCAACATTATGACGGTAGCAGAGTCCGGCCAGAAAAATGAGCAGGAATTTTCCAAGGTGCGCGATTTATTCATAGCCAAACTCGACGTAGATGAAGAGGTGGCCGATATTCTGGTGCAGGAAGGTTTCAATACTCTGGAAGAGGTCGCCTATGTTCCGCTGGACGAAATGTTGGAAATAGAATCTTTTGACGAAGAAACGGTAAACGAACTTCGCAGTCGTGCCCGCAACGCATTGCTGACTGCGGCGATTGTAAATGAGGAACAGGTAGAAAATAGCATTGAGGATCTGATTAAACTCGATGGCATGGACGAGGAAGTCGCGCGCGTCCTAGCAGGCAAGGGCATAGGCACGCAAGATCAGTTAGCAGATCTGGATGTGGAGGAGTTGGTTACGTTAACAGGCATGGACGAAGAACGCGCCAATCAATTGATTATGGCGGCGCGCGCTCCCTGGTTTGCCTAATTATCTGTAAGTCTGGTGGGCTGTAGGTCTGTTTATTATCAGACCCACACCCAGCAAATTTTATGAGTTAGCATTTTGTAGTGATGTAGTTATGTGGTTAAGGGATAAGTAATGGCGAAAATGAATGTGGCGCAGTTTGCGGGTGAACTTGGTTTGCCGGTTGAACTATTGCTGGAACAATTGCTGGCCGCCGGGGTTGCCAAAAATAAAGATACGGACACCGTATCGGAGCAGGACAAGTCGCAGTTGCTGGAGCATTTGCGTACCTCGCATGGTGCCGTCACTAAAGCAAAAAAAATTACCTTAACTCGTCGCGAAACCACCGAGATCAAGAAAACGGATAGCGTAGGCAGAGCGCGCACCATTCAAGTCGAAGTACGCAAAAAACGCGTGGTTGCACCGCCAGCGGAAGATGCTGTGAGTCAGCCACCAGTCGAAGCTGTTGCCGCAGTAGCCGAGACCCCAAAAACGCAAGCTGTAGCCAAAATACCCAGCACAACAAAAATAGATGAGCAAGAGATTGCCTTGCGTGAGCAAGAAGCGCGCAGCCAAGCAGAGTTGGCATCACGCCAAGCGGAAGATGCAAAAATTAAAAAGGAGCGGGTCAAACGCAAAGCAACACCCGTGGTAGAAGTTGTCGCTCCGCCGCCGCCTGTTGTAGCGGTTGAAGTGCCGCCACCTACTCCCGTGGTCGCCACGCCAGCGCTCACCACTCCGGCTGCCAAGCCTGATCTAGCTGAAGGCACACTACACAAACCCACGCCTAAACCGGGTGACAAAGTCAGCCGCCCTGCGGTTAAAAAAAGCGTAAAGGCTACGCCCGATAAAAATAGCCCGTGGAATGAGGCTGGACATAAAAAACGCACTCCCGCTACTACTGATGTTCGACCTACTGGATGGGCTGGCAATCGTGGACGCCCTGCCCCACGGCACCATGAAAAAAATGCCAAGCAAGTAGATGCAGCAGAACATGCTTTCTCATTGCCAACAGAACCTGTGGTACGTGAGATCATGGTACCGGAGACCATTAGCGTCGCAGAACTGGCGCAAAAAATGTCAGTTAAAGCCATTGAGATTATTAAGACACTAATGAATATGGGTTCTATGGTCACCATTAACCAAGTGTTGGATCAGGAAACTGCCATGATCGTGGTGGAAGAGTTGGGCCATATTGCCAAGCTAGCCAAAGCGGATGACCCTGCTGCATATTTGGCTGAATCGGAACAACACAAGAATGCTCCAATTGAGCCGCGCGCACCAGTGGTCACCGTGATGGGTCATGTGGACCACGGCAAAACTTCCTTGCTCGATTACATACGCCGCACCCGCGTAGCCAGTGGCGAAGCGGGTGGTATCACGCAACACATCGGTGCTTATCATGTGGATACCCCACGCGGCATGATTACTTTTCTGGATACACCCGGCCATGAGGCGTTTACCGCCATGCGTGCGCGCGGTGCCAAAGTAACGGACATCGTTATTCTGGTGGTAGCGGCAGACGATGGCGTGATGCCACAAACCAAAGAAGCAATCCATCACGCTCGTGCTGCCAATGTGCCTATCGTGGTAGCGATGACGAAAATTGACAAGCCTGATGCAAATGCCGAGCGAGTCAGGCAAGAGCTGGTCGCGGAAGGAGTTGTGCCGGAAGATTGGGGTGGCGATGCCATGTTTGTCGAGGTATCCGCCAAGTCTGGGCAAGGTATAGACACCTTGCTGGAAAGTATATTGCTGCAAGCCGAAGTGCTGCAACTGGTTGCGCCCAAGCTCAGCTTAGCCAAGGGTATAGTAATCGAAGCTAGGCTGGATAAAGGCAAGGGGCCAGTGGCCACGATACTGGTGCAATCCGGCACGTTGAAGCGGGGAGATGCGGTACTGATTGGCGCGGTATCGGGTCGTGTGCGCGCCATGCTGGATGAAAATGGCAAAACAATTTTAGAGGCCGGGCCTTCTATTCCGGTGGAAATTCAAGGATTGTCTGAAGTACCCATAGCGGGCGAAGACGTACTGGTGCTGGAAGATGAGAAGAAAGCGCGCGAAATCGCGCTGTTCCGCCAGGGAAAATTCCGTGCAGTCAAGTTGGCCAAGCAACAATCCGCCACCTTGGAAAATATGCTGGAGCAAATGGCAGAAGGCGAAGTGCGCACCTTGGCGCTGATCGTCAAAGCAGACGTACAGGGCTCGTGTGAAGCCATCGCCAGTTCGTTACACAAATTGTCCACTGCTGAAGTCAAAGTCAATATCATCCATAGTGCTGTCGGCGCAATCAGCGAATCGGACATCAACCTAGCGCTGGCTTCCAAGGCCGTGGTACTTGGTTTTAACACCCGCGCTGATGCGACTGCGCGCAAACTGGCCGAATCCAGTGGTGTGGACGTGCGCTACTACAACATCATCTACGAGATGATGGATGAAATCAAAGCCGCTCTGTCCGGCATGTTGCCACCAGAAAAGAGGGAACACATTCTCGGCATGGTAGAAATTCGTCAAGTGTTCAACATTTCCAAGATCGGCACAGTGGCAGGTTGCTATGTGACCGAAGGCATCATCAAGCGCAGCGCCCAGGTGCGTGTACTGCGCGACAACGTGGTGATCCATACTGGCGATCTAGATTCCTTGAAGCGCTTCAAGGATGACGCTAAAGAGGTGCGCTCGAATTTTGAGTGCGGGCTGTCATTGCACGGCTACAACGATCTTCAGGTGGGCGACCAACTGGAAGCATTCGAAATCGTGGAAGTGGCGCGCACCCTGAATGCCTAAAGACTACGCCAGAACAGACCGTATCGCCGAGCAAATCCAGCGTGATCTGGCAGAACTGTTACGCTTGGAAATACGAGATCCGCGTGTGCGTATGATCACCCTGACTGGCGTCGAGGTGACTCGTGACTATGCCCATGCCAAGGTGTTTTACACCACGCTGAATGGCGCTAGTGCAGACATGCAGCAAGGTTTAGAACACGCCAGCGGATTTTTACGCAAACAACTTACCCACCTCATCAAACTACGCATCATGCCGCAACTCCATTTTGTCTATGATGCGTCGGTCGAACGTGGCGCGCATCTGTCGCAACTTATCGAGCAGGCGATTGCCAGCGACCAACATCTAGACGAAAAAAAATAATTGCAATGGCACGGATTTTCCGCTCACTAGATGGCGTGCTGCTGTTCGACAAACCGCTGCAATTAAGCTCTAACACCGCGCTGCAAAAAATTCGTCATCTGTTTCTAGCTAAAAAAGCCGGTCATACCGGCACACTCGACCCCCTCGCCACTGGCTTGTTGCCGATCTGTTTTGGCGAGGCCACCAAATTTTCAAACGCCTTGCTGAATGCCGATAAAACCTATCGCGCTTTGTTGAGACTGGGGCAAACTACCACTACCGGCGATGCCGAAGGCGAGATTACCGCGCAGCATCCGGTTAAATGTGACCAGGCACAAATTGACGCGGTACTGGAAAAATTTCGTGGCGAGATCCAACAACTCCCGCCCATGCACAGCGCGCTCAAACACCAAGGCAAGCCGCTCTATGAATACATACGCCAAGGTGAAACGATAGAGCGCGAACTACGCAAGGTAACCATACATGAGCTGCTATTGGATTCTTTCAGCGGAAATGAAATGAACATCACCGTGCGTTGCAGCAAGGGAACATACATCCGCACCCTGGCCGAAGATATTGGTGCAGCACTTGGCTGTGGCGCGCATTTAACTGGCTTACGCCGCACTGCAATCGCCCACTTTAATTTGAACGACGCCCATAACTGGCAACAATTAGAGGTCATGGAAGACACCGCGCGAGATGCCTGCATCCTGCCACTGGAGTGCATGATGCCGGACATGCCCGTATTGCAATTAGATAACGAACAAACCCATAGATTAGCGCGCGGCCAGCGCCTAGGCTTGGATACAGGATTAGCTGATGGCAAAGTAAGGCTGCACGGCCCGGATGGATTTATCGGAGTAGGCTTGCTGGATGGCCGCCGTTTAGCGCCAGACAGGTTGTTGGCAAGCGTGGCGAAGGTTGCTGCTGATAGATGAAGGAGTTTGTATTTTTAGAGATGCCCATGAGACAATGGCTTTGCTATGTACCCATCAAGATTCAACAACCATGCGCCTGTGCCTAGGTAATAAAGCCATGGGCAATAAAATCATAGGCAATAAAAAAATTGCAGCTATTGTGCTTGGCTCTCTTATGCTTACGGCATGTGGTGGCGAGAGTGAGGACAGTCTCCCCTCTCTTTATAGACTCGGAGGTACTGTCGATGGCCTAGGTGACAGCAAAATAGTCGTGCTGAACAACAATGACGGTGAAAATGAAATAAGCATTTCTGCTGATGGCAAATTTACCTTCCCCGAACACTTTTACCTTACCTTAAGCTACAGTATTAGTGTCAAGTCACAACCTCAAAGTCAGAGGTGCAGTGTGGCACATGGCAAGGGAAATCTATCTAGGGGGAGCGTATTCAATGTGCAGGTTATCTGCCGAAACTCTGGCATATTAGATACCAGTTTTGATACGAACGGAATTTTTGTGCATCACGCCGCTGCGGGTGGTGATGGTGACAATGAGGGCCATGCCCTAGGGCTAGATACTAGCGAAAGAATTTTAGTCACCGGATACAGCTTGAATGATTCTGGTAAAAAGGTCATGAATATTTGGCGCTACGATCCTATTGGCACATATATTAATTGGCAGCCTGCGGGTGGCCTTGGTGATGATGACGAAGGCCACGCCATAATACTTGATACCGAAGAAAAAATTCTGGTAACGGGAGATAGATTGAATACTGCTGGCAATCAAGACATGATCCTTTGGCGCTATAAACCTGATGGCACGCTGGACACCAGCTTTGACACTGATGGTATTGTCGTTTACGACAATGTTGCGGGTGGAAGTGGTGTCGATGTAGGTTTATCCATGGCACAGGATGCTGCTGGAAAAATTCTGGTAACTGGCTACAGCCAGAAAATTTCCGGCGATAGTGACATGACCATTTGGCGCTACAACCCGGACGGCACAGTGGACAAAAGCTTTGGCACAGATGGTGTCGTGGTGGATAACGGCGCTGCTGGTAGTGGCGTTGTTGTGGGTCAGTCAATGGCATTGGATGCTGATGGAAAAATTCTGGTAACCGGCTACAGCGTGAATATTTCCAGTAATAAAGACATGGTTATTTGGCGATTCAACACTGATGGCAAATTAGATACCAGCTTTGGTACATACGGCATCGTGGTGCATGACAATGCCGCTGGCGGAAGTGGTGATGATGAAGGTCTATCCATCATATCAGCAGTTACATCGGAAACCACGGCAGAAATTTCTGTAACTGGATACAGCGTCAACGGTTTGGGCAATCGGGATATGGTCATTTGGCGTTACGACCAAGATGGCAAATTTGACACCAGCTTTGGTACAAACGGCATTGTGGTGCACGACGGTGCTGCTGGCGGAGAGGGCGATGACGAAGGACGATCACTGGCGCTGGGTATTGATGGGGAAGTTCTGGTGACTGGATACAGCTTGAATGCTTCCG
>JANONO010000050.1:0-4442 GCA_031420875.1 Gallionellaceae bacterium
CGAGGCGCGCGCAGCCTTTCCTGAGCAAGAATATGTGGCGGCCTTGATTCGCGATTTGGAATTAGCTCTGCCGCTGATCTGGGGGCGCAAGGTTTATACGGTGTTTTTTGGTGGTGGCACACCCAGTTTGTTTAGCGGCGAGAGCATCGAACAAATTATACGCAGCGTACGCATGTTGCTGCCGTTAGCGCTCGATGCGGAGATCACGCTCGAGGCTAATCCCGGCACAGTAGAGGCGGTTCGGTTTGCCGCTTATCGCGAGGCGGGCGTGAATCGCTTGTCCATGGGCATACAGAGTTTCAACGATACGCACCTGCAAGCGCTGGGGCGCATTCATTCTGCCGATGAGGCGCGGCGCGCAATTGAAATAGCGCAGCAGCATTTCGATAATCTCAATCTTGATTTGATGTATGCGCTGCCGAATCAATCCCTGGAACAAGCGTTGCAAGATGTGCAAGCCGCGCTGACTTTCAAGCCGCAACATTTGTCTTGTTATCACCTGACGCTGGAGCCGAACACGCTGTTCCATCGCAATCCGCCGCCGCTGCCGGATGATGATGCGAGCGGCGAGATGCAACAGCGCATCGAAGCCTTATTAGCGACGCAGGGTTATCAGCATTACGAAACCTCGGCTTTTGCCCAACCCAAAAAGCAATCTCGCCACAACCTGAATTACTGGAAATTCGGCGATTATTTGGGCATAGGTGCGGGCGCGCATAGCAAGCTGAGTTTTCACGACAAGGTGATCCGCCAGATCCGCTACAAACAGCCGCAAGCTTATATGCAGCAAGTCGCACTAGGCGCGCCGCTACAAACTGAGCATCAAGTTAAGCGTAACGAACTGGCGTTTGAATTTATGATCAACGCGCTGCGGCTGAATGATGGTTTTGACGAGGGATTATTTGCTGAGCGCACTAGCTTGCCTTTGCTTATGATACGGCGAGAGTTGGAGCGGGCTGTGCAGCGCGGGCTGCTGGTGCGAGACGCACAGCGCATCGCGCCGACTGAATTGGGGCGGCGCTTCCTGAATGATTTGCTACAAATTTTCCTTGCGACGGAAAACTAAATCCCAAACCCCGTGCCCCAGCTTTAATCCGCGCTGCTCAAACTTGGTCAGCGGGCGATAGTCCGGGCGCGGCGCATAATTCTCGGCAGTGTTTTGCAACAGCGGTTCGGCACTCAGCACGGCCAGCACCTGCTCGGCATAATCTTGCCAATCGGTGGCAACATGAAGATAAGCGCCGGGTTTGAGTTTTTTCACCAACAACGCTACGAATGGCGCTTGGATCAGACGGCGTTTGTTGTGCCGTGATTTGTGCCAAGGATCGGGAAAGAAAATATGCGCTCCGTCCAGCGCATGATTGGCCAGCATATCGCGCAGCACTTCCACTGCATCATGCTGGATGATGCGAATATTGCTTAGTTGCTTTTCCTCGATTTGCTTGAGCAGACCACCCACGCCGGGGGTATGCACCTCAATAGCCAGAGTGTCTAGGTCAGGATGAGCCACTGCAATCGTTGCCGTGCTTTCGCCCATGCCGAAACCGATCTCCAGTATTTTTGGCGCGCTTCTGCCAAAGGCAGTGTCTAGCGCCAGAGTTTGTGCAGAATAGGGGATGCCATATTGCGGCATCAAGCTGTCGTAACAGCGCTGCTGCGCGTTGGAGACGCGCCCCTGGCGCAGCACATAGCTGCGGATATGAGTTGAACTTCGATCCATTACGATTTGGAAATCATGCCGCCCGTCGGCGAGCTAGGCGTGGCGCTATATAACTTCTTCGGCATACGCCCGGCTAGAAAAGCTGTACGACCGGCTTCTACTGCCTGCTTCATGGCAGTAGCCATCAACACCGGATTGCGCGCGGCGGCAATGGCGGTATTCATCAACACCCCGTGGCAGCCAAGCTCCAACGCAATCGCAGCATCCGAGGCCGTGCCTACACCCGCATCCACCAGCACCGGTACTTGTACCCGCTCCAGTATAAGTTGCAGATTCCACGGATTAAGTATGCCCATGCCGGAACCAATCAGCGAGGCCAACGGCATAATCGCCACGCAGCCAATGTCTTCCAGTTGCTTGGCGATAATGGGGTCGTCCGAGGTATAGACCATCACCTGAAAGCCTTCCGCCACCAGTGTCTTGGCCGCAGCAATGGTTTCCACCACGTTCGGGTAAAGGGATTGCGGGTCGCCCAGCACTTCCAGCTTGACCAAGCTGTGCCCATCCAGCAGCTCACGCGCCAGACGCAAAGTGCGTACCGCATCATCTGCGCTGTAACAGCCCGCCGTATTAGGTAGCAGCGTGTATTTAGATGGCGGCAATATATCGAGTAAATTAGGCTCGTGCGGATTTTGCCCGATGTTGCTGCGGCGGATGGCGATGGTAATAATCTCGGCACCGCTGGCTTCCACCGCTGCTTGTGTTTCGGCAAAATCCTTGTATTTCCCCGTGCCAACCAAGAGGCGCGAGGCATAGGATTTGCCCGCAATCATTAAACTGTCATTGTTCATAATTAAACCAGTGTATCAACCGCCACCGACCGCAACCACAATTTCTAAATGGTCGCCATCGGCCAGTAATTGATGGGTGAATTGACTACGCGGAACGATCTCGCCGTTGCGCTCCAGCGCCACGCGCTTGCTGCCTAATTCCATTTTTTGGATAAGGTCGGCAACGCTAATGACGGACTCGAAATGGTGCGTTGCACCGTTTATGAATACTGAAATCACTTCCAAACTCTAGCCGGGTTAGGTAACATCACATTCTACATGCGGGCGTCGTATAATGGTAATACCCTAGCTTCCCAAGCTAGCGCCGTGGGTTCGATTCCCATCGCCCGCTCCACTTTCATGCAGCCCATCAACATTATAATTCGGGGTTTAATTTCTGTTGCTGAATAAATCTCTTATCGGTCAATTGCGGTTGACTCACTTTGGTTTAGCACTGATTGGGCTGATGTGGGTTTTGCCATTTCTGGTTTACGGCCATCCGCGCCCATTGGTATCTTTTTACGGGGAGTGGTTGGCCGCGATACTGGGTCTGTGCGCTATATGTTTGTTGGCAACCCAGCGCTTCTGGCAAAAATTAAAAATTCCGCGCATAGCCCTACTGCCTGTTGCTCTCGTGCCGCTCATATTGCTTCAATATGCTATAGGCCGAGGCGTGTATTTTGAACAAACCTTGCTCTTTACCTTGTACCTGCTGTGGGCGGCGCTATTAATCATTCTTGGGCGATTCCTGCGCGAGGAGTTGGGTTTGCCTACGCTGGCCACGGCATTAGCAGCATTTTTGTTGCTGGGTGCAGAGATCAGCGCCTTGCTAGCCATCTTGCAGCACTACTCTATACATACTTTCCTTGACCCATTTGTACTGCATAAATATTCCAATGTCGTAACAGGTAATCTGGGACAAGCTAACCATCTCGCCAATTACATCACGCTGGGATTGGTTTCATTGGCCTTGTTATACAGCCGATGGAAATTTCGCGTGTGGCAACTGTTATTGCTGGCCTTCCCGTTGCTGCTCGTACTGGTATTGAGCGGTTCGCGCAGTCCTTGGTTGTATCTACCTTGCATGGCCGTCATGGCTTTTTTGTGGCAACGTCGTGACAAATCCTGCTTGCCCTTGTTGCACAGCAGTTTGATGCTAATTTTTGGGTTTGGCTTGATATACCTAGCAATACAAATCCCTTGGTCGGTTGAACCACATGGCAATATGGCCCATGTGCACCGGTTAGTTGAAACGGGCGGAGCGAGTGACAGCCGGCGACTTTCTATATGGAGCGAAGCATGGCTGATTTTTACCCAAAATCCTTTGCTGGGCGCGGGTTTTGGCCAATATCGCTGGCAGAATTTTCAACTGGGCCCGGTGTTGCAGGATGCCAATTTAAGCAACCTCAATGACCATATGGAGCATGCGCATAATTTGCTGCTGCAATTTGCTGCGGAATTGGGCATGGCCGGGCTACTGATTCTATTTGCCACCGTCGCGTTATGGCTGGTGCAGATATATCGTGCACCGCGCACGGCAGATCACTGGTGGGGATGCGCTGTGCTAACCATATTAGCCATACACAGCATGTTGGAGTACCCCTTGTGGTACACCTATTTCTTGGGGATAGCAGCATTTTCTCTGGGAGTTTTTGATGATAGTTATTTCTTGGCGGCCTCGCGCTGGAAGGTCATTGCTTGGGGTCGTTGGCTGATGCTGGCCTTATTGATACTGGGATTATTGCTGTTGTCAGTGACAGTGATGGACTATCGAAAGTTGGTGAGTTTATATGCAGCTATGCCGCCGAAATCGGCTGCGAATGGCTATACACAACAAATACTTTATCAGCGCATTCATGGTAACCTGATGTCCATGCGGGGTGGGTCGCTGCTGTTGCGTCCGAATGTTGACAACCTCTTGGGACTAACCGGCTGGGATCACATTGCCGACA
>JANONO010000051.1:0-4131 GCA_031420875.1 Gallionellaceae bacterium
GGGAAATTTACGGGCGGGTCACACCCCCCAACGAACAACCGCGGGTGTGACCCGCCCGTGGGTTATTTTAATTTTGAAGTGGAAATTGAATAAACTTGCGCAAGTGGAGCTAGCCCTGCAACTTATTTTATCTTTAAAGTAAAAAAAGTCTTTAACTTCACCTTACATTCTTCAGCAGCACTTTTACCGCGCCACCTCCACCTTCCTGTGGCGGGGTCTCACAAAATGCCAGCACTTCCGCGCATTGCGTCAGCCAATGCCGCACCCGGCTTTTTAATATTCCTTCACCGCCTTCAGTGTGTCGTCCCTTACCATGTATGACGCACACACAGCGCAGCTTGTGTTGCGTTGCTTCAAGCATAAATTCCAGCAGCAGTTTTCGAGCAGCCTCGCTATGCAGGCCGTGCAGATCAAGGCTGTCCTGTAGCGGCCATTGGCCGCGTCGCAGTTTGCGTAAAGTTAACTGCGAGATGCCGGGACGTAGAAACTCGGTCAGCAGCTTATCTTCTGCACCATGGTCAGATAAGGCATCCGGGATGGGCGGGCGAGTGGGGTGAAGCAAGTACGATGGTGTCGGTGGTTTAACAACGGTGGCGCGATTGGAGGCCGGCAAGGGGGTCACGCCATCTAATGCCTGCCGGAATAGAGAGTCGTCACTCTGCGCTGGCTGATCCTTTTGATCCTTGGTTTTTTTCATGGCAGGACGTTGAGCCTAAAAACCCATTGAGCCTAGAAACCTAGGCACTCAAATATTTATCGGCATCCAGTGCAGCCATGCAGCCCGTCGCCGCGCTGGTGACGGCTTGGCGATAGACGTGATCCTGCACATCACCCGCCGCGAACACCCCGGAAATACTGGTGGCCGTAGCGTTGCCGGCCTGCCCGCCGCGCGTGATGATATAGCTGTTATTCATTTCAAGTTGCCCGGCGAAAATATCAGTGTTGGGCTTGTGGCCGATGGCAATGAATACACCCGTCAACGCAATATCCTGCGTCATATTTTCTTTGGCTTGTTTGAGGCGCATACCGGTCACGCCGCTGTCATCACCTAGCACCTCATCCAACACTTGATTCAGTTGCAGCGTGATCTTCCCTTCCTTCACTTTTTCCATCAAGTGGTCAATCATAATGCGCTCGGCGCGGAAGGTATCGCGCCGATGTACCAGCGTGACATGACGCGCAATTTTGGAAAGATACAACGCTTCTTCCACGGCAGTATTGCCGCCGCCGACCACCGCCACATCCTGCCCGCGATAAAAAAATCCGTCACAGGTGGCGCAGCCGGACACTCCTTTACCCATGAATTTTTCTTCGGAAGGCAGGCCGAGATATTGCGCCGAAGCGCCGGTGGCAATAATCAGCGCGTCGCAGCTATAGATGCCCGCGTCACCTTCCAGCACAAACGGTTTTTGTTGCAGCTTGGCAGTGTGTATGTGATCAAAAATGATCTGCGTCTTGAAACGCTCCGCATGCTGCTGAAACCGCGCCATCAAATCCGGGCCTTGCACGCCCATGGCATCAGCAGGCCAATTGTCCACATCGGTGGTGGTCATCAATTGCCCGCCTTGCGCTATGCCGGTAATCAACACCGGATTCAGATTGGCGCGCGCGGCATACACCGCAGCGGTATAGCCAGCAGGGCCGGAGCCGAGAATAAGTAAGCGGTGGTGCTGAGTCGGTTTTTCCATTTTCTAACTTTCTGATAACTGTGAATTGGTCATTACGAATGTGGGTGAAATTTACACGGGGACGAAATTTAACAGTGCTCCGCATTTCTGTCGAGTAAAATACGCAACATGTTTATGCGCCTATTTTTTTTCCTGTTACTGGCTCAGCCCTGCGCTGCAGCCGATCTGCCCGGCATACCGCAGTTTATAGATGAAATGGTATCCAAATACGGATACGAACGAGACGAACTGGTACAGATATTTGAGCGCGCACAACACCTTCCTGCGGTGATTAACGCCATGTCATTGCCGTCCACCGCCAAGCCGTGGATTAAGTATCGCGCTAATTTTTTAGATGACAAGCGCATCAAAGAGGGTCTCAAATTTTGGCAACAACATCAAGAAACACTCAGTTGGGCGGAATGGGAATATGGAGTGCCGCAGGAAATAATGGTCGCGATTATAGGCGTGGAGACCATGTATGGCCGCAATGCTGGACGACATAACACCCTGGATGCACTGACTACACTGGCTTTTGATTATCCACGTCGTGCCGTTTTTTTCCGCAGTGAGCTAGAGCATTACCTTAAATTGGGGCGCGAGCAGGAGTGGGATATTTTTACAGTGAAAAGTTCTTATGCCGGCGCGCTTGGAATCCCGCAATTTATGCCGAGCAGCTACTTGAATTATGCCGAGGATTACAACAATGACAATCTGATAGATTTGCTCAATGACCCGGTAGATGCGATTGGCAGCGTGGGAAATTATTTTAAGCGTCATGGTTGGCAAAGCGGCGAACCGGTGGCGGTATTGGCTAACGTGGGTGAGAAAGCGCTTGCGGGTGATCTTAAAGCTGCGCGTAGCCTGGCTTCTTGGGCTGATGAGGATGTGACTCCGGCAGTGAAAATAGAAACGCTGGTGGTAAAAATAGAAACCCTAGCAAAAAAAGAAAGCCCTGAAATAGAAACTCCTGAGGTGGAAATAGATACGAGCGCAAAACTACTGGATTTTACTGTGGCCAATGGCAAGGAATATTGGCTGACCTTCAATAATTTCAGGGTGATTACGCGCTACAACAACAGTAATTTTTATGCCATGTCGGTCTATCAATTGGCCGATGTTCTGCGGAATACCCGTAAGCTTGAAAATGCAGATCGTGCGACATCGGGCAAAACAAAATAACTGGCGGCGCTGTGTCTTTTCACGCGGTCAAAGTCCAAGGTCATCCGAACACGCTGGGGAGATTTGCAGAAATCTATCCGAAAACTTTTTGGCGAATATCAAGCATTGATGCGGCTTTGATTTGATATTGTGCTCACCCAACACCGTCCATACCGGTTACATTAGTGCCCTATCATCCTGGTATAGCAATTGCCCCCATGTTCGAACTAGCCTTCAAAAATATCGACGACGTTCTCTGGAAAGATGCCGGTTGCACCAGCGAACTGGATTACACCGAGCAAACTTCCTGGCTGCTGTTCCTGAAATATCTCGACGCGCTGGAGCACGACAAGGGCACGGAGGCTCAACTGGACGGCAAGAAATACACCCACATCCTCGACAAACCTTATCGCTGGGAAAGCTGGGCTGCGCCCAAGGGGAAAGATGGCAAGCTCGATCACAATACCGCGATGACCGGCGATGATCTGCTGGTTTTCGTCAATCAGAAGCTCTTCCCCTACCTGCACGGCTTCAAGGCCTAGGCGACCGGCCCGAACACCATCGAATACAAGATCGGCGAAATCTTCGGCGAAATCAAAAACCGCATCCAGAGCGGCTATAACCTGCGCGAGAACACAGTTGCAACTAAACGATTGCCTTGAGCATCCCGCACATGACGCTGTAAACGCCCTGCCCGTTGCAAGACACGATCTATCGGTGCGAGGTCGGTAATCAGTACATCGAAATCCACATCCAATGATTGCTCGGCGACCTGGGTGGCAATCATTAAGCGACCCTGCCGATCATGCTGCTTACTGTCTTCGCCAAAAAATAACAGCACTTGTTCTTCTTTGCCCAATCTATCTTTTAGTGCAAAGCGTGCATGAAATAGCGTTATTTTTTCGGGGGAAATCGTTTTGGATGGACGCTCGTAAGCATCCATTGCATCGGCTATGGTATTGCGTATCCACCCCACACATTGACCTTGTTGCAACGCAGCAATAATGTGCGCAAAAACTTTTTCACCATCGGCTTCGTAATGTACCTGGACTGTGCGGGATACATTGGGGCGTGAGGCAAGCGCATCTTCCAGCAAAACAGTTCGTCCATCATGCCAGCGTGTTGCTAGTGGGTAGGCATCTGAACGCAACGTAGGTGCGGGGTGCAAGGCATCAGCGAGGCATTTCTGTTGCCCGTGCTGGAGCTCATTATCGAGCAGTTCCCGTTTGTGATTTTGGGCTTTCATTCGGACAACGGGTCCGAGTTCATCAACGGCCCGGTGGCGAGAATTCTTGAGAAACTG
>JANONO010000052.1:0-2757 GCA_031420875.1 Gallionellaceae bacterium
ATTATTCCGAGGCGTATAGCTACAACACTTTAGGCCGCACACTATTTATCGGTTTGAACTACCAGCAATGACTTGAAAAAAATGGAGGCAAGGGTGGCAAAGCCGCCCTTGCCTTTTATCAGCTTGGTATATTGTTGAACACACCGTAAAATAACAGCCCTTGAGGGAATGCAATGAATGCTACGCTAAACAAAACCACCATTATTTTTATTTCGCTGATTGCACTCATGGCGGCAACGCGCATGGATCACTTTGGCACGGCCTTGCATTTGCCGGATGCATCGTTGGCGGTGTTCTTGCTGGCCGGATTTTATTTGCCGCGCTGGGTTTTTCCGGTGCTGTTGATTGAAGCTGGGCTGGTGGATTATGTGGCAATCAGTTTTGGTGGAGTGGATGGCTGGTGCTTCTCGCCTGCTTATTGGTTCTTGATCCCGACTTATTTTGTGCTGTGGTTTGCCGGACGATTTTATGCGGCGCGACATCAGTTCACATTACGCAGCTTGGGCGAATTTGTGGGCATTGCCTTGGCCGCCACCGCTGTAGCATTCGTGATTTCCAATGCCAGTTTTTATTTGATGGCCGATTATTTTGCCAGCATGAGCGCAGTGCAATACAGCAGCCAAGTGGCGCAATATTTTTTACCTTATTTGCAAAGTTCATTTCTGTATTTGACGCTTGCCGCACTGTTGCACGTCCTTGCCATTCAAATCTCCCGCCATGCTGCTGAAGCATAAACGACGTTTATTAGCGTACTGCATTACATGACCAGCTCCCAGCTTTACTTACGCCTGTTAGGTTACGTCAAGCCGTATTGGCGTATTTTTGCTATTTCCATTCTCGGCACGGTCGTGGCAGCGGCAACAGAGCCGCTGCTGCCGGCTTTGCTAAAGCCCATGCTGGACGGCACTTTCGTGCATAAAGACGACACCGTTATGCGTTTGGCGCCGCTGTTCATCGTGTTGATATTTTTTGTGCGTGGCTTGGCAACTTTTGTTGCAACCTACGCGATCACCTGGGTGGGCAGCAAAGTGGTCATGGATTTACGCAATGAAATGTTCGGCAAACTATTGTCGCTACCCACAAACTTTTACGACAATCATGCCACCGGCACGCTTATCTCGAAACTCACTTTTGATGTGACTCAAGTTACTACCGCTGCCACCAATGTAGTCACCATCGTGGTGCGTGATTCCATAGTGATTATTGGCTTATTGTCTTGGTTGTTTTACCTGGACTGGAAATTAACCCTGCTCAGTCTGGTTATGGCACCCGTTATTATTTTCATCATCAATTCCATTAGCGGCCGTTTGCGCACTTCCAGCCGCGATGCACAGCGCGCGATGGGAGACATTACCCAGGTGATTGAAGAGAGCGTCACCGCACACAGGGTGGTCAAACTTTTTGGTGGGCAGCAATATGAAGGTGGCCGTTTCAGTGATCAGGCGAACTGGGTGCGGCGACATGCTATGAAGCAAGCCACCGCTGCTGCCGCCAATGTCCCTTTGGTGCAAATGGTTGCGGCAGTAGTGCTGGCTGTTGTTGTTTATATTGCCACGGTGCAAGCGCGCAGCGACGCTACCACGGTGGGCGGATTTCTGTCCTTTGTTGCCGCGATGTTGATGCTGACCGCGCCCCTGAAGCGATTGACCGGAGTCAGCGAGCATTTGCAGCGCGGGCTGGCGGCATCCGAAAGTGTATTTAAATTACTGGATACGCCAAGCGAAGCCGATACCGGAAAAACTGTTATAGCCCGCGTTTCGGGCCGATTGGAATTTGAACGCATCAACATGGCTTACCTGCAAGACGGCAGGCTGGCGCTACGCGATATATGTCTGACTATACCGGCAGGCCAAATGGTGGCGCTAGTGGGTGCATCGGGTGGCGGCAAAAGTACCCTGGCCAATCTGGTGCCGCGTTTCTATGTGCCCACCAGCGGGCGCATCACCTTGGACGGCCATGATCTAGCAGACATGACACTGACTAGCCTGCGCGCCAACATTGCCTTGGTTAGCCAAGAAGTGGTGCTATTCAACGACACCGTAGCCGCCAACATCGCATATGGCCAGATGCATGAGGTGTCCGAAGCGGAAATAATTGCTGCTGCACAAGCCGCGCACGCCATGGAATTCATCAACGAAATGCCGCAAGGTTTGCAAACGCTGGTGGGCGAAAAAGGCGTGCGCCTTTCCGGTGGTCAGCGCCAGCGTATCGCCATCGCGCGCGCCATCCTAAAAGATGCGCCGATACTGGTTTTAGATGAAGCCACATCTGCCCTCGATAGCGAATCCGAGCGCCACGTACAAGCCGCGCTGGAAACCTTGATGCGAGGCCGCACCACGCTGGTTATCGCACATCGCTTATCCACCATAGAAAAAGCTGATCGGATCGTGGTGTTGAAAAAAGGCGAAATTGTCGAAGATGGCACACACCAGCAACTACTCGTGAAAAACGGCGTGTATGCACAACTGCACCGCATCCAGTTCGACTGGAATAAAACCAATGTTAAGGAAAAAATAAATGAGAACCTCTGAAATTAAATTCGACATCACGCTGGATGACTATAAAGTGCCGGAAGAAATTCTTTGGAGCGCTTCCGACCAGCACAAACAAAGCGCCAGCAAGTCAATCATGATCTCGGTATGGGATGCCGAAGAGAAAAATACATTGCGGATTGATTTGTGGACCAAAGATATGATGGTAGATGAGATGAAGCAGTTTTATCATCAAAGTTTATTGTCCATGGCGGACAGCTTTGAG
>JANONO010000053.1:0-2781 GCA_031420875.1 Gallionellaceae bacterium
GCGCCGCCAGCAATGCCAGCGGCCAGCGCCAAGGATGCCAGTCTATGGCCGGCATTGCCCCCGCAGCCAGGCCGGTCATCAGATCCGGTGTTGCGACATTGGCAGCGTCCATCCAATTTGCCCATGTGTCGGCAACGATGGCGATGCGAGCATTCGGAATATCCATGCCCTGAGCCGCTTCTTGATACACCCCGACCAATGCTTGTGGGACATAGAGCGCAATAGGCACTTTCGGCACAATTGCGCATAAAGATTGCATTGCTTCATGTGCAGAGCTTTGATCGTGACCCACGTTGATTGCCAAGCCCATGCCGTCTTGCTCAGACCAGCGCAACGTCACTTCAATACCCGCATTCTGGTTGCCGCTCTCGCTGACGGCGGCGGACACACTACCAGATGAATTAGGGTCTTCAGTGTGTAAAGTCAAACACATCTGAGCGGGCAGCGCTGTAATTTGACGCGCACCGCAAGTGAACAAGGTCTCGGCTACGAGTTTCAGCCATGCGCGCTGCACCACGGCGATGTTTTTTAATTCGTTGGCATCGCTAGATGAACGCGACCCGCCCCCCGCCACTATCACGCATTCGGCGGGGTCGGTGATTAACAGATCTTCTACTAAATTGGGTAAAGCAGCTTTTAATTTAGCCGGGGACAACGGTGGTATTTTTATACGCAACAGCGTGACATCGCTGGCCGCTACTAAGGCAATCACACGCTGCGCCCCGGCTATAGCGCTAGACAGATTTGATAACGACATGAGCCCATCGTTCTCGATCACACCTTTATCCGACACCCGCGCAAATGGACAATGCGCGGCGAGCAATTGCGCGGCGCTGCCAGCGACCGATCTGGAGGGTAAGCGGATATAGAGTGTGCTCATGGAGAATTGCTAATATAGCTAATGAGCGCTTTGGATGACTTCAAAATCGTGCGTAATGTCTGCCATCTTGCCTAGCATAATGGAGGCCGAACAATATTTTTCCGCAGACAATTTAATGGCGCGTTCCACCTGTTCTGGCTTAAGCCCATTGCCTGTGACAATAAAGTGGAAGTGAATTTTGGTGAATGTCTTGGGGTCTTCTGTGGCGCGTTCGGCCTGAATTTCTACCACGCAGTCAGTGACTTCTTGGCGGCTTTTCTTGAGTATATGTATGACATCATAGGTGGTGCAGCCACCGGTACCCAGCAACACCAACTCCATCGGGCGCGGGCCGAGATTGCGTCCGCCGCCATCTGGCGGACCATCCATTAGTACCGCATGATTACTTTCTGTTTCCCCTAAAAAGCTCACCTGCTCTACCCATTTTATACGTGCTTTCACGGCATCAGCCCCCACTAAAATTGAGTGGTGAATTGTACCGGAACAGCGTCACAACCGTGGGTTTAACGGTGTGCGTGAGGAATGTGGCGGGGTGGCCTGTATAATGCGCGACTTTGATTGTGGCTGTCGGCCTATATTGTGGAGTTCTCTTGTTCAAGCTCATAGACATCATTGTCGGCAATTATGCTGCCGCTTTCCTCCAGACCTGACCCCATGTCTGACCAACTTAAAAAATCCACTAATCCCTTGGCCATTACTTCTGGCGAGCCGGCCGGCATAGGTCCCGACTTGTGTCTGCAACTGGCACAACATGGCTCACCCTTGGTAGTGTTAGGGGATAAAAATCTGCTGCAACAGCGCGCAGCCGAGCTTGGACTGCGGGTGCAATTACATGATTATTCTTCACAGCAACTCCCTCCCTTACCCGCCGGTCATTTGCGTGTGCTGCATTTGCCTGCGGCTCAAGCTACGGTAGCCGGACAACTAAATTCTGCCAATAGCGCATATGTGCTTGATCTGTTGAAGCGCGCAGTGCAAGGTTGTTTGTCGGGTGAATTTTCCGGCATGGTCACGGCGCCAGTTCACAAAGGGATTGTCAACGAAGCGGGTCAGCCGTTCACTGGGCACACCGAGTTCCTCGCCGAACAAACGCACACCGCACAAGTCGTGATGATGCTGGTGGGGGGCGGGTTGCGGGTGGCGCTAGTCACCACACACTTGGCTCTGCGCGAAGTGGCTGACGCGATTACTCCAGCGTTATTGGAAAATGTGTTGCGGATTATTCAGCACGATTTGACGCGGCGTTTCGGCATCGCTCAGCCACGCATTCTGGTCGCCGGGCTGAATCCACATGCAGGCGAGGGCGGCTATCTGGGGCGTGAGGAAATTGACATCATCATTCCCGTGTTGGATAGATTACGTGCTGAGGGTATGAATGTCAGCGCGCCACTTCCTGCCGATACCTTGTTTACTCCGCAACGCTTAGCACAATGTGATTGCGTGTTGGCGATGTATCACGATCAAGGATTGCCCGTGTTAAAACACGCCAGTTTCGGTCAAGGCGTGAACGTCACGCTGGGGCTGCCCATCATACGCACCTCGGTAGATCACGGCACAGCGCTGGATTTGGCGGGAACTGGTAAAGCTGAAGTGGGTAGTCTGCTGGAAGCGATTAAAGTGGCGCAGGAGATGGTGTATGGTCAGAGTAGATTGCCAGGTTCGAATTCCAATTTGCGTTAAAAACGCCACTAATTATTCCACCGACCGTTCGCCCTGAGCCTGTCGAAGGGTGCGGGGGGTGTTCGACAGGCTCACCACGAACGGCCTTTTGTTAATGCCCGTTTTAATGGAAATTGGAATAAGGCGAAGAACAAGCTTGCCTTAGTTGTCTGAGGTTAAACCAAGCACCCAAAAAATTACCGCGACGAGCGCTTGCGTTCAATCTCTGTGAGGTAACGCTT
>JANONO010000054.1:0-13181 GCA_031420875.1 Gallionellaceae bacterium
GTTTTCATCAATTCGCCCGCCATAAGGCAGTATCGCCTTTATCGCTGGGCCACCGGTGTTAAACTGAAATTTTGACTGGCCACTTATGGCTTGGCCATCTAGCGCTTTCAATCCTTCTTTTAATTCAAACGTGCAATTTACCCCCGCAGGCAAATCATTTTCGAAATCGTAAACCCAGTTTCGCCCATCCGCCCAACGGCCCACGCCTTTTACAGGGCAGTTTATTGAAAAGGGTTCGACCACACGCGGATCACCGAAAGCAACTATAGGTTCGGAAAAACGAGCCGTTAATTGTCTGACTTCTTTAACTGTTCCTTGCGGTGAAACGAATTCAATTTCGGCTGCGTTCGCTTCAGGCAACAGGAATAAATTAAAGACCAACAAAGCAAGTGTTGTTCGAATCGGCATCATTTCCCCATCCCCTTTTTATCTTTAAAAAACTATGCCAGTTATTGGCAATCCCCTCCTCACCCATCAAGTAAACATTCAAAATGAGTGAAGCCAGCACCCTCTCTGCGATCTCTTTGGCTTGAACTGCGGTTTTTAGCCTTATGCTTTATTTTTACGCTTTAATTTTTTTCTGCGGCAAGTACAAATCTGTGATGCTGCCTTCGGCCATTTCCGCTGCCAGACCGACGCTTTCCGATAACGTGGGATGCGGGTGTATGGTTAAACCGAGGTCGGCCATGTCTGCGCCCATCTCCAATGCCAATACGGTTTCGGCGATCAGTTCCCCGGCATTTACGCCCACTATGCCGCAGCCCAGAATGCGTTTACTTTGTGGGTCATACAATAATTTAGTCACGCCTTCGTTGCGCCCTATGGAAGATGCGCGTCCACTAGCCGCCCAAGGGAAGCTGGATTTTTCATAGGCGATGCCCTGCACTTTGGCTTGCGTTTCGGTCAGCCCCATCCAGGCGATTTCTGGATCGGTATAAGCCACCGAGGGAATGGTCAACGGTTCAAACGCGGCAAGATGCCCTGCTATTACTTCTGCTGCCACTTTACCTTCGTGTACCGCCTTGTGCGCCAGCATAGGGTCGCCCACGATGTCACCCACCGCAAAAATGTGCGGTACATTGGTACGCATTTGTTGATCTACGGCAATGAAGCCGCGCTCGTTAACACTGATGCCTGCGGCGGCTGCGCCAATTTCACGTCCGTTGGGGCGACGACCCACTGCTAACAACACACGGTCGTACAGTTGCGCTGCGGGCGCTTGATCTCCTTCAAAGTGAACTTGCAAACCTTGTTTCGTGGGTTCAATCCGACTAACTTTGGTCTTCAGATAAATAGCTTCATAGCGCCGTTCGATGCGCTTATGCAGTGGCCGCACAATATCTCGGTCAGCGCCTGGAATCAGCCCATCAGCCAACTCAACTACGCTGATCTTGCTGCCGAGTGCATCATAAACCGTAGCCATTTCCAAGCCGATAATGCCGCCGCCAATAATCAACATACGCTTTGGGATGTCCTGCAATTGCAGTGCAGAGGTGGAATCCAGCAATCGCGCATCGTCATAAGGAAAGCCGGGAATGCGCGCTATACTGGATCCAGCGGCAATAATGGCATGATCGAAAGAAATTATTTGCTCACCGTCAGCAGATTTTATTTTTAAGTGATGGGGTGAGGTGAACTCAGCCACACCGTGCAACACTTTTATTTTTCTTTGCTTGGCCAGTCCCACCAAGCCATCAACATGCTTGCCTACCACTGCATCCGATTTCCACGCACGTAATTTGTCGAGATCAATTTTCGGAGCGCTGAAAGAAATGCCGTGCTCTGCCATTTCTGCGGCTTCGGTAATCACTTTGGCAGCATGCAACAACGCTTTGGAGGGAATGCAGCCCACATTCAAACACACGCCACCCAATGTTGCGTAACGCTCCACCATCACTACTTGCTTACCCAAGTCAGCGGCACGAAATGCCGCCGTGTAGCCGCCGGGGCCAGCACCGAGCACCAGCACTTCGGCGTGGAGATCACCTTTGGTAAAGGATGCCGGATGCGGGATATGGGATTCGGGCAAAACTGGAGCAGCGGGTTTTGCTGGCTCCTCGATTTTTAATCCAGAACTCTCGCTCTTCATCCCCACATCCTGCATCCCGTCTCCCGCATCCTGCTTTTGTTCCAGCGTCAAAATCACACTGCCTTCAGTCACTTTATCGCCCACCTTAACCTTGATCTGCTTCACCACACCCGCCACAGGCGCGGGCACATCCATAGTGGCTTTGTCGGTCTCCAGCGTAATCAGCGATTGCTCTACAGCCACCGTGTCGCCTGCTTTAACCAACACCTCGATGACCGGAATGTCTTTAAAATCGCCTATGTCCGGCACTTTAACTGTAATAATATTGCTCATTTAAGTTCTTACCTGTCCGCTGCCTAGCACAATAAATTTTTGCGAAGTTAATCCTTCCAGCCCAACCGGCCCACGCGCGTGAAGCTTGTCTGTGGAAATGCCAATCTCCGCACCCAGGCCATATTCAAAGCCATCGGCAAAGCGCGTCGAGGCGTTCACCATGACCGAACTGGCATCTACTTCGCGCAAGAAGCGCATGGCTTTCGTGTAATTTTCTGTGACGATGCTGTCGGTATGTTGCGATCCATAGGCATTGATATGCGCGATGGCTTCATCCAACCCAGCCACCACGCGCACACTCAAAATCGGTGCGAGATACTCGGTGCGCCAGTCTTCTTCGGTGGCGACCTTCATCTGCTTGACCAGCGCACGCGCCGCATCATCGCCACGCAACTCGACATTTTTGTCGAGATATATTTTGCACAATCCGGGTAGCACTTTTGACGCGATACTCTGCGCCACCAGCAACGTTTCCATCGCGTTGCACACGCCGTAGCGCTGGGTCTTGGCGTTGTCAGCAATGCGGATAGCCTTATCCAAATCGGCCTCATCATCTATATACACATGACAAATACCATCCAGATGTTTAATCACCGGCACTTTAGCCTCACTCGAAATACGCGCGATCAGGCTCTTGCCGCCGCGCGGCACGATCACATCCACAAACTCTTGCATGGTAATCAGTTCGCCCACGGCAGCACGGTCGGTGGTGCTAATCACTTGCACCGCAGTTTCCGGCAAACCGGCTTCGCGCAGCCCTTGATGAACGCAGGCCGCAATCGCCTGATTGGAATGTGCGGCTTCCGAACCGCCGCGCAGAATGGCGGCATTGCCGGATTTCAGACACAGCGCAGCCGCATCGGCAGTCACATCGGGGCGCGATTCGTAAATGATGCCGATCACGCCCAGCGGCACACGCATTTTTCCGACCTGTATGCCAGAAGGGCGATATTTAAGATCACTCATTTCACCGATAGGGTCAGGCAGCGCAGCGACTTGCAACAATCCTTCCGCCATGTCGCGCACGATTTTCTCGGTCAGCATCAGCCGATCAATCTGCGCTTCATCCAGTTTGTTGACGTGTGCAGCGGCAATATCGTGGGCATTGGCTGCGATGAGTTGCCCGGTGTTGCTCAACAACGCAGCGGCAATTTTTTCCAGCGCACGATTTTTTGTGGCAGTATCGGCTTGTGCCATCAGGCGTGAAGCGGCACGCGCTTGCTGTCCAACTTGCTGCATATAGGCTTTGATGTCTTTCATTTGTCCCTCGTCACCCCCACATATAGCCGCGCATTTTACCATCGGGCATGGGTTAAAATACGAGCCTTATTCACCGAGCTTAATCATGTCCGATATTCTTCAGAAAATTCTCACCGTTAAAGCACAAGAAGTGGCAGCAGCGCGTGCTGCGAAACCACTGGCTGAAATATGTGCCGAGGCCGCATCAGCCTCCCCTCCCCGCAATTTTGTCGCTGCTATCCGCAATAAAATTGCGGCAGGCCAGGCAGCGGTTATTGCTGAAATAAAAAAAGCCAGCCCCAGCAAGGGTGTGTTGCGCGCCGACTTCCGCCCGGCGGAGATTGCCGCGAGCTATGCACAACATGGCGCAGCGTGTTTATCGGTGCTGACCGACCAACAGTTTTTTCAGGGCAGTGCCGATTATTTGCAGCAGGCGCGCCATGCTTGCGCCATTCCCGTGCTGCGTAAAGATTTTATTGTGGATGAATATCAAATCTATCAATCGCGCGCGATGGGGGCAGATTGTATTTTATTGATCGCTGCCGCATTGACCCTCAACCAGATGCAAACATTTGAAGCGCTGGCGCACAAGCTGAGCATGGCAGTGCTGGTGGAGGTGCATGACGCGAACGAACTGAAGATTGCACTGCAACTGCACACCCCACTCATCGGCATCAATAATCGAAACCTGCGGACATTTGAGGTGAGCCTGCAAACCACGCTGGGCTTATTGGAAGGCATCTCTGCAGAGCGCATCGTGGTGACCGAAAGTGGCATCTCTCACACACAAGATGTGCAATTGATGCGCCGCCATCATGTCCATACTTTTCTGGTGGGTGAGGCTTTCATGCGCGCACCTGATCCGGGCTTGGAGTTGGCGCGAGTATTTAATTCCTGACATTCCTGCAGGATCAATTTGCATATTTCTAGGACGCCTCTAAAAATTCAACTAGCCATTCCACTAAGCTATCAAAAAACGATAGCTTAGTGGCTGGTTATAAGCCAGGCAAGGCGCGAAATAAATTTTAGCGCGCTGCATATATTTGATATGTAAGCGTTAAAATTTATTGAGCAACGCAGCATCGCGACGGGGTTTGGATTTTTAGAGATGTCCTCTAGTTTTTCCGCGAAGACGATAATACTCTGGCGAATATCAGCATAAGCGAAATCAGTACCAGCATTGCTGCATTACCCCAACGCACGTAGGGAGTGCTGCCTACATAGCCTTGCGCCCATCCGCTGAGTACGCCTTCTTCGTGTTGCGGCAGCATCTGTAGTATTGCGCCATTGCGATCAATAATCGAAGTAACACCCGTGTTAGTGGCGCGCAACATCATGCGCCCGCTTTCCAACGCACGCATCTGGGCAATTTGGTTGTGCTGTATTGCCGCGTGCGATTTTCCGTACCAGGCATCATTGCTGACATTGACCAACAGCGTCGCTTCCGGCAAATAGCGGATCACTTCCTCGCCGAATACATCCTCATAACATATCTGCACCGCCACGCGCTGCCCCGCCACACGCAGCACCTGCTGCCGTGCGCCACCACGCGCCAGGTCAGACATGGGGATATGCAACACCTCGTTGATAAACCAGCCCAACACTGGGCGCAGCGGAATAAATTCTCCAAATGGAACCAAATGATTCTTGCGATAGCTTTGGCTCTCCGCAGTGCCTAGTGTGAATACGCTGTTATAAAACTGTCCCTGCTCGCGCTCGAAAGCGCCTATGAGCAAATCGCCTCCCATCTGGCGCGCATGGTCGCTCAAAATTTCTCGGTAACTTTCCGGTAATTCATGGCGCAATAAAGGCAGCGCGGTTTCCGGCAACACAATCAATCGGGCATCGCTGTGCAACACCAAGCGCCGATAGATTTCCAGTGTGCTGACCAATTTTTCTTTGCGAAATTTTAATTCTTGCGGGATATTACCTTGCAACAACGCCACCTTAATTGGCTCGCCGATAGGCTCTGTCCACTGCACCGTGCGCAGCATCGCCCCGACACCCCACAGCAAAACTAGCGCAAGCAGCGCCGCCCTGCCCTGCTTGCTCCAACGAACCTGCCACAGCAACGCCAACAAGCCCGCGCTGACGGCCACAACTAACGATACGCCATACACGCCTATGATGGGCGCATACCCCGCCAAGAGACTAGTGGGCACTTGTGAATAACCTAATGTCAGCCACGGGAAGCCCGTGAAGAGTAGCCCGCGCAGCCATTCCGTCATTACCCACAGCGCGGGCATAATCAACACCAAACGTAGCCAAACCGGGGCATGAAAGCGTGCTTGAAGCCAGCCCGCGAACGCAGGCAGCGCCGCCGAAACGGCAATGAATAGCAGGCTCGCAGCCAGCGCTGGCAAAAAAGACATATCGCCATAATCGTGTAGCGCGATATAAATCCAGTCCAAAACGCCAGTCAACAAGCCCATGCCAAAGATGAAGCCCAACCATGCTGCCGCGCCTTTTTCAGGTGTACGCTGCCATGTCAAAAACAGTACAGCCAGTGCAAAAACCACCGACGGAAATAGTGACCACGGCGCAAAGCCCGTCACTGCCAGCAGACCAGCACAAAAGACCGTCACCGATTGTTTCAGACGCGGGATATTCAGCATGAATGGGGGAATAGATTGATTTTACGGATTATACGGTGTAATTTTCGTTCCTGAAGTAACCATGTCCTGTAAAATTCATTTTGCCATATCTGAAAAAATCATCGGAACAGCTTAGAGACATGCCACAGAAAACTGAGAAGCTCGCCATCCTGTTTGCGGATATTAGCGGCAGCACTGAACTCTATGATAAGCATGGGGATGGTTTGGCACGGCAAATGGTAGCTAGGTGCATCAACACCATGTCCAGCGCAGTTCACAGCCATCAGGGTACGCTGATTAAAACCATAGGTGATGAAATCATGTGCCGGTTTCCCAGCGCCGAAGCGGCTCTGCGCGCCGCATGTGCCATGCAAACGGCGGTAGAAAATTACCAGCCATCGAACACGCTGCCGCTTTCTGTTCCCATGCATATCCGCGTCGGTTTTAACTATGGCGATGTTATTATCGAACAGGATGATGTATATGGCGACACCGTCAATGTTGCCGCGCGTATTACGGCCATTACTCGATCCCGCCAAATATCAGCCACACAAGCAGTGATGGATGCTTTGCCGCCCGCACTGCGTCAACAGGCGCACAAAATTCGACGCACCGAAATAAAGGGAAAACAAGAACAATTCGATATTTTTCAAATCGAGTGGGATGCGGGTGATATGTCACGCACCCGAATAGGCGAAGCGACCTTACGCATACCCATCAAAACCAGTGAGGAATTAACCCTGAATTACCTTGACCAAACACTCAAGATAAACGAACACCATAAAAATGCGGTGTTAGGTCGGGAACAAAGCTGTGAAATTATTTCACAGAATAGTTTTGCCTCGCGCCAACATGCGCGCATCGAATTCCGCTTTGGGAAATTCATATTGACCGATCAAAGCATGAATGGCACCTACATCAAATTCAACGACAAGCGAGTGCTCAGTGTTGTGCGCGAAGCCGTGGTGCTATTGGGTTCGGGTGTCATTAGCCTAGGGCAAAATTTCTCGGAAAATCCCACCGACCTCGTTAAATTTTCTGTCACCCCCGGCGACGCTTGATTCTAATAGCAGTGCGCGCCGCACACTACTCTAAAAAATGGAAAAAATTCGACTCTCTAAATTAATGTCAGAACAAGGCTTGTGTTCACGCCGCGAAGCAGATAGTTACATTGAAAAAGGCTGGGTGCTGGTGGATGGTAAACCGGTGACCGAATTGGGTACCCGCATAGACCCTACCCAGCGCATCACGCTGAATCGTGCCGCACAAAACAAGCAGCAGACCCGCGTGACTATTTTATTGAATAAACCCATCGCTTATGTGTCGGGACAGGCGGAAGATAATCACAAACCTGCCGTCACGCTGATTAGCGCAACCTCACGCTGGCCTGCCGATAAATCGCCGCTGCATTTTCATCCCATGCACTTAATGGGTATTGCACCCGCAGGCCGATTGGACATTGACTCACAGGGTTTACTGGTGCTGACTCAAGATGGACGAATTGCCAAACAACTCATTGGTGAAGACTCTGCCATAGACAAAGAATATCTGGTGCGCGTACAAGGGAAAATAATCGGCAACGGGCTGACCCTGTTAAATCACGGCCTGAAACTGGATGGCGTTGCGCTGAAGGCGGCAAAAGTAAGCTGGCAAAACGATGACCAGTTGCGCTTCATTTTGAATGAAGGAAAAAAACGCCAGATACGCCGTATGTGCGAATTGGTCGGACTAAAAGTCACTGGACTGAAGCGTGTACGAATTGGAAAAATAAGACTGGGCGATTTGCCGGTAGGACAGTGGCGCTACTTGGCCGAAAACGAGGGATTCTGATTATTTAATCCCGCAAATTATTTTTCGCACTGGCGTTGGAATCGCTGCCAGCAGGGCCTCATCCCTATCCAACCAGATGTTTCCCGGCTGTGCTGCGATGAGCGGTTTGTGCTGCAGCACCACGCATAATGGCGCGATGTGCAGCTTGAAATGGGTGAAGGTATGGGTGAATGGCAGTAGTGTTTTCCTATCGCTCATTTTCATACCCGATTGCTCGCACCAATCCAGCGCCGCGCTCGCATCTGCAAATTGTGGTGGACACCACAAGCCCCCCCAGATGCCGCTATTTGGCCGTTTTTCCAACAGGATGTCATTGCCATTCAGCAGCAATAAAAAAGTGCTGTGACGTTCTGGCACTGCCCTGCGCGGACGCGGAACAGGCAGTTGCGATACTCGTTCCTCCTGATAAGCCGCACAATCTAATTGCACTGGACAGATACCGCATTGCGGTTTACTGCGCGTACAGATCAGTGCGCCCAAATCCATCAGCCCCTGCGTATAAATAGCGACATTTTTTAGCGGTAGCAACGATTCGGCTAGTTGCCATAAATTTGCCTCTATTTTTTTATCGCCGGTATATCCCGCGATGGCTGCGTAGCGCGCCAATACGCGCTTGACATTGCCATCCAGAATGGCGCGTCGCTCATGGTAGGCCAAGGCGCTGATGGCTGCGGCAGTTGATCTGCCGACCCCAGGTAAGGCAAGAATCTGCTCAAATATTTGCGGGAATTTCCCCTCATGGTTTTGCATGACGAGCCGCGCCGCTGCATGCAAATTGCGCGCACGCGAGTAATAACCCAGCCCGCTCCAAAACGCCAACACCTCATCCACACTGGCCTGTGCCAGCGCGGCAACATGCGGGAAGCGCGCAATAAAACGCTGGTAATAAGGGATGACAGTGGCAACTTGGGTTTGTTGCAGCATGATCTCTGATAGCCACACGTGGTAAGCATCCGCCCCTTGCCAGGGCAATGTGTGGCGACCATGCTGGCGCTGCCATTTAATTATTCGTGCTGCGAAAGATAGCTGCACTAAATTTGTTTACGCTGTGCTATAGCTTGCTGCGAGAAAAGGTCAGCGTAGCATTCGTGCCGCCAAAACCGAAGCTATTAGACATTGCGGTTTGCATGTTGGTGTTATCTATGCGCTGACGAACAATAGGCAGACCGTCAGCAGCGGCATCCAATGTTTCTATGTTAGCCGAAGCGGCAATGAAATTATTTTCCATCATCAGCAAGGTGTAAATTGCCTCATTCACGCCAGCCGCTCCCAGCGCATGACCAGAGAGCGATTTGGTCGAAGCGATAGCCGGAATCTTGTTGCCAAACACCGCCCTGATTGCTTCCAACTCCTTGACATCGCCTACTGGCGTACTGGTTCCGTGAGTGTTGATGTAATCCACCTCTCCCTCAACGCCCTGCAACGCCAGCTGCATACATCTGGTCGCGCCTTCGCCACTGGGCGCAACCATGTCATAACCGTCAGAAGTTGCGCCATAGCCGACAACCTCGGCATATATTTTTGCCCCGCGTTTTTTGGCGTGTTCCAGCTCTTCCAATACCACAATACCGCCACCGCCAGAGATAACAAAACCATCACGATTAGCGTCATAAGTGCGCGAGGCTTTTTGTGGGCTGTCGTTATATTTACTGGAAAGCGCACCCATGGCATCGAACAGAAAAGCCATGGTCCAATGCTCTTCTTCCGCTCCGCCTGCAAACACAATATCCTGCTTGCCCATTTGAATTTGTTCCACGCCATTGCCTATGCAGTGTGCGCTGGTGGAGCACGCTGAACTAATGCCGTAGTTGACACCTTTAATCTTGGCTCCCGTTGCCAGACATGCGGCCACGCCGCTAGACATGGTTTTTGTGACCATGTATGGGCCAACTCGGCGCACACCTTTTTCTGCCAGGGTATTGGTCGCTTCCAACATGCTTTCTGTGGATGTGCCACCCGCGCCTACGATCAGTCCGGTGCGTATATTGGAGACCAACTCCGGCGGCAAAGCAGCATCAGCAATCGCTTCTTGCATGGCAATCCAGGCATAAGCATGACCCTTGGCCATAAAGCGCATTAGCTTGCGATCTATTAATTCACCCGCATTAAACTGGATAGCGCCACAAACATGGGAACGCAGACCGTGATCCGCATATTCCTGGCTAAAAACAATTCCCGAGCGACCTTCGCGCAGGCTCTCCAGAACTTCAGCCTTATTATTACCCAGACTGGAGACTATCCCCATTCCAGTGACAACGACACGACGCATATGCCTACTCTCCAAAATTTCCTGCTCTAAAAGTTATCTGTCTGGGTAAACAAGCCCACCCGTAAATCGCTAGCCACATAAATCTCTCGTCCATCCAGAGTCATGCTTGCATCAGCAATGCCCATGACCAACTTACGCATAATGACACGCTTAAGATCTATGGTATAGGTCACCAGCTTGCCGGTAGGCAATACTTGCCCACTAAATTTTACATCGCCAGCACCCAACGCTCGACCGTGTCCAGGCCCACCCATCCAACCCAGAAAAAAACCGACCAGTTGCCACATCGCGTCCAAACCGAGACAGCCCGGCATCACTGGGTCACCGGCAAAGTGGCAGCCAAAAAACCATAAATCAGGGCTAACATCTAGCTCAGCGATTATTTGACCCTTGCCATATTTACCACCCTCTTCGGTAATCGAAATAATGCGGTCGAACATCAACATGGGTGGCAACGGTAACTGTGCATTACCCTCCCCAAACAATTCACCCCGCCCACAAGCCAGCAGTTCTTCATAGGTAAAACTATTCTTTTTTTGCATGTATTCTAGTTTATCATTTAAATTTTAAGGGATGTCCTGCAACTTGTGGTTGTAGCGAATGATGCTTAAACGTAGCCTACAGAAGCTGCTTTATGAGCAAATCGGCTCAGCACACATGAAAAAGCCGCATGTCGTGCAATTTAAAGTCGGAAGGTGTTACCCGTTCTTCATTGGCACTTCATGCGGCCTAAATATTACTTGTGCTTCAGTACATCGCTTTGAATATTATTCGATTGCGATATACCAGTCTTGACGAGTGTCAGTCCTGATTTTTTAATGGTCGCGCTTAACAAACAAGCCCTTTTGGCTTGCAAAATAAGCCGCTACATTTTCGATATCTTGCTTGCTTAGCCCTTCGGCCATGCTCACCATAATCGGATTTTTCCGCGCGCCGTTCTGGTAAGAACGCAGTGCGTTGCGAATATAGTCCTCATTTTGCCCAGCAAGCCGAGGAAAATCGTGAGATGTACTATTGCCATCCACGCCATGACATGCAGAACAAACTTCAGTAACTTTGGCCTTGCCTGCGTCAATATCGGCGGCAATTGCTTGTCCAGCAATCAGACTTAAAACGGCTGCAACTATAACGATTAGTTTCATTAATTTCCCCTTCGTGTTTTTCAATGTCCTGCGGACGAGTAATAAGCAGCCATGTCTGCAATATCCTGATCTGTCAGAGACGAGGCAATGTTTTGCATGGTAGTAAATGTACGCTCACCACTGCGGTACTGACCCAAAGCACTAATCAGATATTCAGCATGCTGTCCACCCAGCCTAGGCACTTGATAGACAGTTGGATAGGCAGTTTTATAGCCGACCTTGTTGTGGCAACCCTTGCACATAAGAGCTTTTTGCTTGCCAACCACTGGATCTCCAACCACCGGGCTGCTTACAGCTTCGACAACAGGCTCAGTCGAGCCTGATTCCATCGCCCAGAGCGAACCAGAAAATAATAGAAAACCGCAGAAAGCCAGTCTTTTAAGTAATGCAGATTTATTCATACTCACCCCTTAATGTATAAAAACGCTAAAGATACCCATCAAACATTTCAAAAACGCGACTTTATATTATATCCATTGCGCTCGTCAACAGGATAATCCCAAAAATCTGCAACTAATCCACGACAAACGCAAAAGTCAAAATAAATCAGATTACTATAATCAGTTGCGTCCGGCAGCTTTTGCTTGGAGCAAGGCTGATTCAGCCCGCATGAGCAACTGTTCTAGCGTATCACTGGCGCGACTTTCGCTGACACCAAGAGATATGGTCACCGGCGGTAAAACATCGCCATTGGGCGTCATAACATTCGACTGGCTTACATTTAATCTGAGCCGCTCTGCGGCTATGTGACCCTCAGCCAAAGATGTACTGGGTAGAAGGACCGCAAATCTCTCGTTGCTATAACGAGCCGCTCGATCGCGCGGGCGCATGCAGTCCAATATATTCTGTGCCGTATTACGCAGTGCCTGGTCTGCCCCCAAATTTCCATATGCCTTACTGAATTGCTGAAAATGATCAACCTCCAACAGCATGAGTGTGCTCGACTCATGATCCATGGTGCAGCGCATAATCTGCCTCTTAAAACCACTGTTCATCCCCTGACGACTATACAGACCAGTTAAGTCATCAATGGTGATATTTTTTGAATAGCCGCATTTTTGCTCCATACTTTCTACAAATAAACGGTTGCTGACACGCACACGTTCAACCAGAATATTAAGCAAATTACGTGCGGTTTTTTGCGAGTCATTTATAAGCGACCATGCTACCGCTCGATCAATAACCAGCAATTCACAATTCGTATCAGCAATGACATATGCAGAAACTTGCCCGTCATCTAGGAGGGTGGACATTTCTCCCACGCAATCACCCTGACCAAACATCTCAATGGCTTCAGATTTCTGGCTACCCAGATGAATACGCAGCCGCCCTGACAGAATTATATAGATGCAGTCGTTTGGTTTACCTACGGCCAGCAAGGTATCTTCTGCTTGCAGGGAACGGCGGCCAAAATGATCCAAATGGCTTTGCAGAAAGACGCGCGGAACACCGCGGAATAGTGAGCCGTTTACCAACAGGTTGAGAATATCGAAATGGTTAATGGCAATTCTCCAAAACAGTGATTTTTTCTACCCGAAATGCAGGATTGTATCCGCAAAATACATGGTAACTCTATTTCCCAGTTGGTGTTAGAATAACTCATTCAATTAACCTGTTAGTTCCTTTGGAGTCAAGTTAATAGATTTTTAGAGTCATGAATAGCTATGATCTGCTCATTCAGTTCCTGGGTATCCTAACCGGATTAGGCATCGTATGCTTTGCCGTCTTGTTTTTTTGGCTAACTA
>JANONO010000055.1:0-10265 GCA_031420875.1 Gallionellaceae bacterium
CCGCTCGCGCGCCCATCACCAGCAGGCTGCGCAGGTAGTGGTCTCCGGCTTTGGTAATTCTTCCCAACCGCGCTTTGCCGCCACTACTATATTGTCCCGGCACAAGGCCGATCCACGCCGCTACTTGCCGTCCGTTCTTGAAGTCGTGGCCACAGCCGATACTGGCCAGCATGGCGCTGGCAGTGACAGGACCAATGCCGGGGAGCTTCATCAGGCGTTTGCTGCGGGCATCTTCTTTTGCAGCTTGGGCGATGGCGCGGTCGTATTCGGCGATGCGCTTATCGAGTTCGTCGGCATGCGCCAGGAGATCGCTCACGCACAGGTTGGCATAACCCGGCAGGTCTTCCAGATGTGCGCCGATCTCGCGGCGCAGGCAGGTGACTTTCTGCGGCAGGACGATGCCGAATTCGGCGATCAGGCCGCGCAGGCGGTTGTAGCTGGCGGTGCGTTCTTCGACGAATCCTTGGCGGGTGCGGTGCAGGCACAGGATGATCTGCTGGTGTTCTTCCTTGACCGGAACGAACAGCATGTTGGGGCGGGTGACGGCTTCGCAAATCGCGGCAGCATCCGCTGCATCGTTCTTGCCGCGACGGCCAGTCATGCGGTAAGGGGCGACGAACTTGGGCGCCATGAGTTTGACGGTGTGGCCGTGCTGCCTGAATTGCCGCGCCCAGTGGTGCGCGCCGGAGCAGGCTTCCATGCCGATCAGGCACGGCGGCAGGTTGGCGATCAGCGGTAATAGGTCGGCGCGAGAAACTTTGGGCTTGACCAGCACGGGCTTGCCGCTATCATTGACGCCGTGTACGGCAAATACGTTCTTGGCAAGATCAATTCCTACGGTGATAATGTTCATGACTTTCCCCTCCTGTTGGTTTAGATGAGTACAGCTATATCCATCTTGGCACTTTTGTTGCCGTTCGCGGAATCTTCTCCGCTGCCTCGGGACGGGGAAGTCCCTTTCATTCGTTGAGGATCTGCTTTCCTGACACCCTACTGACTGCAATGTGTCGAAAGCTGACATTCAACAAACCCTTAATTCCGATCTGTAAGCAAGTTCATAATTAATCCGATAGCACCCAAGTGATATAATCTGCGCCTCTCTACGGGCGTGGTGATGTTGCCACACTTGATATATAACTCGCTGCCCGTTTCCTCCCACCCCTCCCCCTCCTCCCGGAGGGGGAGGGGGCAAACGAATCGCTGCGCGAATTTTACGATTACTGGTGCTGTTTCATGTCCGCTGCATTAAATTTCAAATCCCATTTATCCGAGTTATTCGCGCAGGCTTTGCGCGAAGTTGCGCCTGACCATGCTGGTGCGACCGTCTTAATCGAACGCCCCAAGCAGACCGCGCACGGCGATTACGCTTGCAATCTGGCGATGCAGTTGGCTAAACCCTTGCGTAAATCGCCGCGTGATATTGCACAGGCTTTGATTGCGGCCTTGCCGCAATCCGATGTTATCGAAAAGCTGGAGATCGCCGGAGCGGGCTTCATCAATGTATTTATCACCACCGCCGCGAAGCAGAACGTGGTACGCGGCGTGTTGCAGGTGGGCGAGAGCTACGGTCACATTACTCTCGGTGCGGGACGCAAGGTAGGCGTGGAGTTTGTTTCGGCCAATCCGACTGGGCCGCTGCATGTCGGCCACGGGCGCGGCGCGGCGGTGGGTGATTGTCTATGCAATGTGCTGCATGCGGCAGGCTGGGATGTAACGCGCGAGTTTTACTATAACGATGCGGGCGCGCAGATTAATAATCTGACGATCTCGGTGCAGTTGCGCTGTCGAGGCATTACGCCGGACGACCCAAGCTGGCCGGAGGCGGGCTATCGTGGCGATTACATCGCGGATGTGGCACACGCGTATCTTGCACAAGAAAAAGTAGATGCTAACGATCAGCATGTAAAAGCTTCCGGTGATGTGAACGATGCTGAGGCAATACGCCACTTCGCAGTGGCTTATCTGCGCCGCGAACAAGACTTGGATCTGCGCGCTTTTGGGGTGAACTTTGATGTGTTTTCGCTGGAATCTGCGCTCTATACTGATGGCAAGGTGGAGGAAGCTGTCAGCAAGCTGATCGCCAGTGGCCACACTTATGAACAAGAGGCTGCGTTGTGGCTACGCACCACTGATTTTGGTGATGACAAAGACCGCGTGATGCGTAAGAGCGACGGCAGCTATACCTATTTTGTGCCGGACGTGGCTTATCATCTGGACAAGTGGCGGCGTGGTTTTGTGCGCGTTATCAATGAGCAGGGCGCAGACCATCACAGCACGATTACGCGGGTGCGCGCAGGCTTGCAGGCGCTGGGCGCTGGCATCCCGCAAGGCTGGCCGGAATATGTGTTGCACCAGATGGTGACGGTGCTGAAGAATGGCGAAGAGGTGAAGATTTCCAAGCGCGCGGGCAGCTATGTCACGTTGCGCGATTTGATTGATGAAGTGGGTTGCGATGCCACGCGCTATTTTCTGGCTGCGCGCCACCCCGATTCACAGTTGGTATTTGATATTGATTTGGCAAAATCACAGAGCAACGACAATCCGGTGTATTACATTCAGTATGCCCATGCCCGCATTTGTAGCGTCTTAACGCAATGGGGTGGGGCGCAGCAAGAATTGGCGCAAACTGATATGAGTGTGTTGGACAGCGAATATGAGCGGACTTTGTTGCAACGTCTGATTGATTATCCGCAGGTAATTGAAAATGCGGCAGTGGATTTGGCACCCCACTTGATCGCGTTCTATTTGAAAGAGTTGGCGGCAGAATTACACAGCTACTATAATGCCTCTCGCTTCTTGGTTGATGATGAAACAACCAAGCGCGCACGGCTGGCGCTGGTGGCTGCGGTGGCACAGGTGATTCGAAATGGTTTGGGCTTGCTGGGTGTTTCCGCACCCACTAATATGTGAAGGATGAGTATGGCTTATAACAACAACAGATCAGGACAATCAGCACGATCCCAAGGCAGCCCCATGCTGATCGGCATTGTAATCGGTGTCCTGCTGGGGTTGGCTATCGCGGGAGGCGTAGCGTGGTATTTGCAAAAAACACCCGGCGAATTTCTAAACCCGGAAAAGCCACTCACGGAAAAAACTTCCCCCGCCATAGTCACCCCCGCGCCTGCCACAGCGGGTACCGACAAGCCGCGATTTGAATTTTACAAAGTATTGACCGACAAGCAGGACGCTACCCCGCCCACAAAAACAACGGGTGACAAGTCGGAATCTGGCAGCAAACAGACGGATGCACAAGCTGCGGCAAAAGAAATTTATTATTTGCAGGCGGGATCATTTTCTAATGCGGATGATGCGGATAAATTAAAAGCCAAGTTAGCCATGTTGGGTATGGAAGCCAATGTGCAGACCGCCACCATTCCCGACAAAGGAGTGTGGCATCGTGTACGTTTGGGGCCTTATAAAGGCACAGATGAAATGAATGTTGCGCGCTCCACGCTCAAGAAAAATGGAGTAGATGCAGCGCCCATGCGAGCTCAATAAAAATTTGTAACATAGTTAGCCAGAAAAATTTCGTTTAATCTTAAAAGGAGAAGTAACGTGAAATCAATAAAACATCTATTCCTAGCCTTGTCGCTGCTTTGCGCTACGCAAGCGTTTGCCGAGCCCATACTGGGCAAGGACTACACACTGGTTAATCCACCGCAGCAAACAAGCAGCAATAAAATTGAAGTTCTAGAATTTTTCTTTTATGGTTGTTCGCACTGTTACAAATTGCATCCGTTTCTGAATGCTTGGGGGAAAAAGACATCCAAAGAAGTGGATTTAATTTATGTGCCTACCATTTTCCAACCCACTGCGGAAGCAATGGCGCGAACTCACTATGCGCTGGATGCTCTGGGCAAGCTCAAAAATTTGGACGAAGAATTATATAAAGCATGGAATGAGAAAAACCAGTATTTAACTGATGCTGCAAAATCCACTGATTTTGTGGTGCAACATGGTGTGGATCGCAAGCAATTCAGCGATGCTTACAGCGCATTTTCCACCGAAAGCAAGCTGATGCGTAACAAGCAATTGCAGCAGATCTACAACATCCGTGGCACGCCTACCTTGATCGTGGACGGCAAATACCTGATCACCGGTTTACATCCTGAAGATGCTATCAAAGCACTGGATGGCTTGATAGAGAAAGTACGAAAAGAGCGTAAAGGCAAGCGCTAATGGCGTTCTGTGCCGTCATCAGCGGCGCATCCAGCGGCCTAGGCTGGGCGCTGGCGCAACATTATCTTAGTCAGGGCGCGGTGGTTGGTGTCATTGCCCGCCGCGCCCATTTGCTGCAACCTCTGCTTGAACAATTTCCTAAACAAGTTTATTGCTACTCCGTAGATGTACGCGATGCGGCGGCCATGCAAGCTGCGGCGCAAGATTTCATCGAACGTGCAGGTGTGCCAGATGTGGTGATCGCCAATGCGGGCGTGAGCGTCGGCACGCTGACTGAATATGCAGAAGACACTACGACCTTCCAAGACGTGATGGATACTAATGTGCTGGGCATGGTGAAGACCTTTCAACCGTTTCTGGCCGCTATGCGTATAGCCGGACGTGGTAAGTTGGTCGGCATTGCCAGTGTAGCGGGCTTTCGTGGCTTGCCGGGTGCGGGTGCGTATTCCGCTTCCAAGGCGGCAGCAATTTCCTTCCTGGAAAGCCTGCGCGTCGAATTGCGCGGCAGCGGCGTGCGCGTGATCACGATATGCCCCGGCTATATCAAAACGCCCATGACAGACATCAACCCCTATCCCATGCCTTTCATTTTGTCACCCGATGCCGCAGCGCGCCGTATTGCGCGCAATATCGAGCAAGGTAAATCATACACAGTGATACCCTGGCAGATGGGCTGGGTGGGATTTTTTCTCAAGCTGTTACCCAACTGGCTATACGACTTTCTGTTTAGTAAAGCACCCAGAAAACCGCGCAGCACCTAGCCACGGCGAGGGATGATAGGCGATTAATTCAACACACTCGTCCGATTGACAAATGGCGAACAAATCAGGAGAATGCCGCGCTCTCTATGAACTACGCAGTGCAAGTAGTCATAGTCTTCGGTGATATAGCTCAGGTGGTTAGAGCGCAGCACTCATAACGCTGAGGTCGGTGGTTCAAATCCACCTATCACCACCAAATACCCCTCCAAAGAAGTCCAAGGAAGTCCATGAATCCAGCATGAATAAACGAATTCATGGCTTTTTTAGTCCGAAGAAGTTCATCCTCGTCTGTTGGTATCTAGTCATGATTGTTGGTGTTTTTGTTGGTATCTGGTATGGTGGCGTCACCTGATACCAACAAACGGGACAAAAATGGCACTGACTGACATGGAGGTGAAAAAGGCGAAGGCAACCGACAAGCCCGTGAAGCTTGCGGATGGCGGCGGCCTGTTTCTGCTGGTGCAACCCAACGGCGCGAAGTATTGGCGGCTTGCTTATCGTTTCGCGGGCAAACAAAAGACGCTGGCGCTCGGGGTTTATCCTGACGTGCCATTAGTTGGATATTGGCACGATCCGAAAACAAAAAAAGTTTGGGTCAAGGGTGCGCGTGAACAGCGCGAAGATGCCCGCAAGCTGCTGGCGAACGATACCGACCCCGGCGCGGTGAAGCAGGCTCAAAAGGCCGCGAAAGGCGAACAGGTAGCAAACAGCTTTGAAGCAATCGCCCGCGAGTGGTTTGTGCGCCATTCGCCTAACTGGAAAGAAAACCATTCAAGCAAGATCATCGCCAGACTTGAAAAAGATGTTTTCCCGTGGATCGGTGCGCGGCCTATTGGCGAGATTGCCGCGCCCGCATTGCTGGCAGCGATACGCCGAATAGAGAGCCGTGGCGCACTGGAAACCGCACACCGCGCCCTTGCCTGTTGCGGGCAAGTGTTTCGCTATGCCGTGGCAACCGGACGCGCTGAGCGTGATCCTACGGGCGACCTTCGTGGCGCACTTCCCCCGGTTAAAAAAGACAAGCACTTCGCAGCAATAACAGACCCGAAAAAGGTAGGTGAACTGATGCGCGATATTGACGGCTACCAAGGCTCGTTCATCGTGAAGTGTGCATTCAAACTTTCGCCGCTGCTATTCGTGCGACCCGGTGAACTACGCAAGATGGAATGGACAGACGTAGACCTTGATTCGGCGGAGTGGGTCTATTTCGTCACCAAAACCGAAACAAATCACATCGTGCCACTGGCACAGCAGGCCGTGGAAATTCTGCGCGAGATACAACCGCTGACTGGGCGCGGTAAATATGTGTTTCCAGGCGAACGTGACCATGACCGCCCAATGAGTGATAACGCGATCCGCTCCGCGTTGCGGCGGATGGGTTGGAGCAATGACGAAATGACCCCGCACGGCTTTCGCGCAATGGCCTCAACCATTCTCGATAACATGGGCTACAAACAGGAATGGCTGGAAAGGCAGCTTGCACACGAAGAGGCTAACAAAGTGAAGGCGGCATACAAACGGGAAGCATGGCGGATGTATCTGCCTGAAAGAACTGCCATGATGCAGCAATGGGCGGACTATCTGGACAAGCTCAAGGCCGGGGCGGACGTCATACCGCTGCATAGCCAAGTGGCCTGATCTTTGCCGCATTAACCGGGTTGCAACAGAACACACAATAACACCCACAAGAAACACACGTTCAACACACAGGCAGCAGATCAATAACCCACAGGCAGCTGTTGTAGATTTGATTTGACAGGTAGCATCACTGTTGCCAGATTGATGTTGTTATTGCGCTGCTCTAATACGGACGTTCGCGAAGGGCAGAAACGACATGATTTCGGTCAGTCAGGCTGGCCTCATCAAGCGCCTGCTTGTCGGCCAGAACGGACAGTCGCTCTAGTCTGGGCGGGTTTGACCATGGATGTCTAATCCTGGCTCATACAGCGGTTAATTATTGCTAGCCTGCAAGTATCCAAGCTACTTACAAGTTGCCTGAACAAGCGTAATGCTGTGGAGTATATATACACCACAGCATTACGTTACAAACGCAATGGATAACTACTAAGTAAGGTAATAAGGACTGCAATCTAGGCTGCTAACAAGTTGATCTATCGATAGATAGCGGCAAGTATTAGTTCAGATATTGTAAGTTAAGAAATTGAATGGTGGATAGTCTTATGTAGTATATATACTACATAAGACTATCCAGGGATGAAATAACAACGTAAAATTGTAATTAATAGCCAACAGTGACAACTACGAGCTAATTGAGCGGCCAGAATTAATGAATAAAACACGAATTCAAATAGCGAAGCCAGACATCGTCTCGCACTTTGACACACTAAAAGACCGTATTCTGAAGCTTACGGAGATCGCTGCCATTCTGTCGCAGAAGAGAGACTTTTGGCGGCTCGCTCAGCGCACTAACACACAGCAATTTATTAAATTTCTAGCCGAAAATAGCAAACTAAAGAAACTTGATTTCCCTTTCCCCTACCGAACCGAAGTTCGCTATATTTGGGGCGAAGTCCCTTTATTGGAAGTTCTACTAACACTGAAGAAAGATGCTTACTTTAGTCACTACACAGCTGTACGGATGCACGGACTTACCGAACAGGTACCAAAAATAATTTATTTGAATCACGAACAGCGGCCCCAAGCTCAAAATACCGACCTGGAACAAGGGCGCATAGCAGCCGCTTTCAGTCGCAAGCCGCGAATGTCAAACAATTCCATTGATTTCGGCGACTTGCGTATTTGCATGATCAACGGCATGCACACAAACCAACTCGGCGTGATCAGTGAAAAAGTAAGTTATGACGACGATACAAAAGTAAACGTGCGCTTGACCAACGTCGAGCGCACTTTAATCGACATTACAGTGCGCCCGGCATATTCAGGCGGAGTATTTGAAGTACAAAAAGCATTCCGACTAGCCAAGGATCAGGTTTCGGTAAATGCTTTAGCAGCCATGCTGCAAAAATTGAAATATGTATACCCGTACCACCAGGCTATTGGGTATTACCTAGAGAGAGCCGGATATAAACCAAATATGCTGGATTTACTGCGTCGATTCCCGATGAATTTCGACTTTTACCTTGCGCATGAAATGGGAGAAACGGAATACGTCAAGGAATGGCGACTATACATTCCAAAGGGGTTTTAATTTGGCAACCTGCTCAAGCACAAAGTCAAAGTAATAGTCGAACTCTTCCAGCTTAGAGGCTGCGTCAACTGTAGCGAGCACAGACGGGAAGTCTGCGCGGTGAAATTCACGAAACTCCGCAATCTTGCCAAGAAATGAGATGGGCACCCTTTTTACCTGAAACATTCCCGAAAGAATTCTCAAGTTTTCTTCTAATTCAAGATCGATACAAAGTTTTGTCATCAGCACATGAATGTCCAAAAAGTCACGAGCCCGTGCACTTCCCGGCCTCGCACGCTTGATCACGGGGCCGTATTCTGGCATCTGCTGGCAAATTGCTCGCAGTTTTTCGCACACAATCATTTGCGGCGAATAGACATAAATGCGGTAACCGTCAAGATATGCTTCCTGCTTACCTACCGTGTACTCGAAACGGCTCACATCAATTAGAAACTTTTTGCCTTGACCGATCGAAACTGCTTGCTTTCGAAGTTTAACTATATCGGCTTTATGCACTTCATAGAGGGCCAGCGGAATCAGTTTAAACTCGACCGCATACCCTCCCCAGAAATCAGCCATATCCAGGGTAATCGCCTTCGGCTTTATTTCCATTTTGACATCGAACACTGCATATCCATTCTGTATAAACGTTTTGTTCAAAGCCAGACAAACCCGTTGACAGAACTCTTCCTGACTCTCAGGAAAGTCATGCTGCATAGAAAAATCGAGATCAAGTGACGCTCTAGAACCAAGTTGATGAATCAAATTCAACGCATTTCCGCCTTTTAATACGAGATTGTCGAACAGCTCGTCATCAGCAAACATTGCTGTTACGGCAACACGCTTTATCTGCTCAAGACTCAATACTGAGTTTACTTTTCCTGAATTTGTGTTTTTTGTCATATTCATCGAGGTATTAGGCATGGCACGTTTCACGTTGCCACCTAATCCGTCCAATAGATTTAAATTTTGCTATGCCTATTCTATGACTGCTTTCAATCTGACGCCAGAAAACTCATATGCTCCATTGCCAATCAGCTCTCATCGCTGACTGGGAGGGGTATTTCAAGTGGCTGCTTTAGAAAATTACAGGTGGTGGTTGACCATGGATAACTAAAAATCAAAACTCACCCCCTCAATCGTATTTGCTTTCCAGCATGAAAACCATTCAGCGTATCCCATCCACCATTTGGCAATCATCTGTTCAGCGTCACCCAGCTACAACTTTCGGTAAACGGTCAAAGGCGCAATCGCCCCAACAGCCGAACCGACCGAGGCAGTGCCGGGCATAAATCCGCCCTTCCGCGCTGGCCGCACCGCTCGTTTCTTTCCGTGCTTCGCACTATTGTTGTGTCAATCGCAACCGTTTAAACACCGAATATTTCCGACCGTTAGCCGAAGAAAATGCATAAGCACTCATTCCACATAACCTGCACGAAAAGCCGCGCAGGCCGGTGAATTCAGACGTTGAACGTCCGGTATTGACCAAGTAGCGGACAACATTCCGAACGAACCGGAAGGGCGGCTACGGCCGACAACCGGACATCGGGAAAAAACATAGCAAGACGCATCCATGAAAAGCTGACTTCGTCTTACGGGAGGCAAAGGGGTGCCGCTAACACTGATGGACTCTTCCCGACCCGCAAACCGCCTCCTGCACGACCCCCCATAAACCCAACCCGTCACGCCCTACAGGCCGCCTTCAGCGGTGACAGTTTCCGTCGGAAACTCGGTTTCCTACGGAAACCCATGTAAAAAACATCTCTGTTGCCAATATGTGGCCTTGTATGTATTTTGTTATCCTCTATACTCATAGCTAACAAATGGTTAGAGAAGATAAAAAAACATGTGGTCTTCGCCGAACTCGGGTCAAATTTAGGTTGCTGCGCAACGTGCTGCGCACCTCAATTTGTCGCCTCGACGCAAACTTGTCCGGTGAAGCTGGGACAAGTTTTAAGCGGCTTACCTGGTGAATCTCCGGTAAGCTCGCGCGTCGATGCCCTCGTTCGTACAGCGCTTCGTTGTCACTTTTGGCACTGGTCAGGACGGGTTGCTGAAAACAAAAATGGATCAAAACCAGGGTAACCGGAGAGGCGACTAGCGACACGGACGGGGGCAAACTGGTTGCGTATATACGCAACCAGTTTGGTAGAATGTTGAGGGTGTAAAATCCCATC
>JANONO010000056.1:0-2442 GCA_031420875.1 Gallionellaceae bacterium
CTGTATTTTCTGCTGGCCGACATGGCCGCGCGCTTTCATTTGCTCAAATATGGTCTGGCGGTTGTATTGATGTTCGTGGGCATCAAGATGCTGATTGTGGACTGGTTCAAGATTCCTGTGGCGGTGTCATTGGGTGTCATCGTCGCCGTGCTCGGCATGAGTGTAATGCTGAGCTTGATCGCAACAAGCGGACAAAAACCACCTGCTTCGAATTAAGGTGCATGCCCAATTGGTAAAGAAAAATTTGTCATGGAAATTGGGTGCGCGCCTTTGTCGCACACCCAACAAAATAGAAAACTTGCTCTTGCGCGTAATCAAATCATTGCCATGCCGCCATCAACCAATATATCTTCGCCCAGAATGTAAGACGAATCGTCGCTCGCTAAAAACAGCACTGCCTTGGCTACTTCTTCCGATTGACCGAAACGGCCTACCGGTACCTTACCTACTACCATTCCCGCCATTTGCTGCAAGGCTTCCGCGGACATGCCGGTTTTGCCGTAAATCGGCGTTTCAATTGGGCCAGGGCTGATGACGTTGACGCGCACCCCTTGACTGACCAACTCTGCGGACAAAGTACGCGCCAGCGATCGCACGGCGGCCTTGGTTGCAGAATATATGCTCATACCGGCAAGCCCTTGCTGGGTCAGTGTGGTTGAAGTCAGGATGATGCTGGCGGGCTTGCGCAAGATCGGCAACATCTTCTGCACGGTGTAAATCACGCCTTTTAAATTAACGTCGATTTGCGAGCTAATGTTTTCCTCGTCCACCTCCGCGAAAGGCATGGGCTTGGCGATACCGGCGTTGGCAAAAACAATATCCAACCCACCAAATTCTTTCTTGAGACGCGCCGCGACAGCCGCCATTTCCGAAGCGGAAGAAACGTCCGCACGTATGGCGATGACGTTTGCGCCCAGCATCGCACCCGCCTCGGTTACGCGCCCTGCATCTTGCCCGGTGATCGCCACGCGAGCACCTTCTTGCAGAAATAATTTTGCCGTTGCCAAGCCAATACCGGTGGTTCCGCCGGTAATCAGCGCTGTTTTGCCTGTTAGTCTTGCCATGATTTTTTTCCTTGTGTGTGCCGAATTTTTGGCAGTTTAAGTTTAGGGAATTGCGCCAGCGGCCAATTTATATACCGCTTGGTACATAATGTACCGTTCGGTATAATAATTGTCAATTTGTTAATCAGAGGCACCAGATGGCCACGGAACGCGGACGCCCACGCAACTTCGACTTGGACACCGCACTGGATCGTGCGCTGGAAGTTTTTTGGCAGCACGGCTTTCAGGCTGCATCGCTGGCTGATTTGACATCCGCGATGGGTTTAAGCAAGCCCAGCTTGTACGCGGCATTCGGCGACAAAGAGTCGCTGTATTTAAAAGTGCTCGACCGCTATGTGGTGTTACAAATTGAACAACATACGGCCATTTTTAATAGCGAACCGGATGCGCGGCAGGCATTGGAGAAATTTTTACGCACTATGGCGGCTCTGCTTGCCGATCCGACGCCACCGTGCGGCTGCCTTATCGTCAACGGCATGGCTGATTGCGGCTTGGCTTCTACACCCCCGGCAATTGAGCAGGCGTTACGTAAAGCGGTGCAGAGGAGCGAGGCCAGACTGCACCGGCAATTTGTCCGTGCACAGCGCGACGGCCAGCTTGCCCCTCAAATTAACGCTAGCGATCTGGCCGCTTTCTTTACCTCGTTGCTCGCTGGTTTGGCAGTGCTGGCCAAGAGTGGCGCTAAACGCGCCAAGCTAGATGCCGTCATTAGTGCAGCGATGAGTGCTTGGTGCTAACGCCCTATCGAGAATGGGCTGTAACACGCCAGATACAAGCAGAGCTCAGAAATGACGCTGGTTGCCCCATACTAGGCTAACTCATCGGACAATGTTGTTGCGTACACCAACTCATTTGAGAGACAATCTGCCTTCTGCGCTAAACCGTATTAACCTTATATTTTCAAGGAAAACTTGGGTATGTCCGAGATTGCAAGTGCCGCGCAACTCACCCCAATTCAAACACAGCCACCCATAAGCTGGTATTTCGACCCCAAAGTGTTGGAGGCGGAGCAGCGCGTGTTATTTGAGCAAGGTCCCGGTTATGTCGGCCATGAGTTGCTGGTGCCGAATGTCGGGGATTTTCATGTGCTGGGCTGGATGGACAACGCCAAAATGCTGGTACGCAACGAGCGCGGCGTGGAGTTGCTGTCTAATATTTGCCGCCATCGGCAAGCGACCATGCTGGAAGGGCGCGGCAGCGCCAAAAATATCGTGTGCCCGCTGCATCGCTGGACTTACCAACTGGATGGCAAGCAATTGGGCGCGCCGCACTTCCCCGATAACCCCTGTTTGCATCTGAGTAAAACACCGCTGCAACATTGGAATGGCTTGCTGTTCGCTGGTCGGCGCAACATTGCCAATGACCTTGCCAGCATGCC
>JANONO010000057.1:0-5416 GCA_031420875.1 Gallionellaceae bacterium
CCCCTGCTTGGAGCAAGCCCCGTTGGGTGGTCGGCATCCGGCAGCACATCGAACAGCGCGCCGCGCCCAAGGGCAAGACCTTGAACCTGTTTGCCGATGACCCAGTGATTGGCAAATGGCGGTTCTCTGCGCGGGTGACGGATTTGGATTTGCCGGCGGCAGTCATTTGGCGAACCTATCGGGGGCGCGCCGATTGCGAGAACCGGATTAAAGAATTGAAATATGATTTTGCCGCTGACAGTTTCAATATGAAGGATTTCTGGGCTACTGAGGCGACCCTCAACACGGTCATGCTGGCCTACAACTTGGTGAGTTTATTGCGTCAGGTGTTGCTTAAAACCAGCGCGGTCAAACATTCCTCTAACTCAGTGCAACACACGCTGCAAACACTGCGGTACAAATTGTTTGCCAAGGCGGCTTACATTACCACCGAGAGTCGAAAGCCGATCTTGAATCTGGCGCAGGCGATGCAACAACGAGCCTGGATGCAAGGCTTGTGGGATGCTTCTAAAACCTTCGATTTGCCCGCCAAATTTACGCCAATTTATTCGCCTTGATGAGGGGCTAATGGAAAATCTCGGATAAAGCTCGCAACAGTGTCGCAACACTAGGGAAGCCAAGTCAGCCTTATTTAGGTAGAATGCTACAGCAGTCTTATCCACATTAAGCCCGCATTAGATGAACGCATAAATCATAATTTGGTAAGGAGTGGAGCGAGTTGGGACTATTTGGCAATAAATCAGATCATCCGATGGCGGATATTAGATCGGCACAGCAGCTGTTGCAGGATGTGCCCAAGAATGATGCTTTAAAAGCCTTGCTGGAAATTACGGATTGGATTGAATCCGTTCGCGATCATGCAAACTTTAATCTGGATCATCAACTCGATGTGCTGAGCTTGCTGGATGAAGCTGCTCGCCCACATATGCGTAAATTGGTGCGAGAATATTTTTCTACTCCTGCCTTGTCAAAATTTCAGGAGAATCGTTCCTGGATGGCATTAAGCGCTTTTTTTTCGCACAATGAGCAAAGCTATTTTCGCGTGCTGACGGCTTATCGTAATGGCAGCAAGGGTAGCTTTGGCATCAAATCCTCATTGCCCTTGGTTACGGCACGGGGCATCTATGCGGTAATGGGTAGGTTGATGATTTCAGCAGCGCGTTACGAGCAAGTCAATCCGCTGGTCTGGGATCATCTGGCGCAATTTTACGCGCATGCGGAAGACCAGCAATATCTGAATGTCTCAGCCAAACTTTATGTCGCTTCTACACAGGAGTTCTCGGTCAGAAATGTCTTTACCAGTGTGTTGATGTGGTATGCGTCTGGCTCGGCCTCGCTCCGGCCTATCCATATTCATCTGTCTGAACGAATCACTTCGCATTTCTGTAAGCACCTCACGTTAGATGCTCAAATGAATTCGGGTAGCTTGATTTATTTTGACCTAGCGCACCCAGGTTTGCCACGGCGGGTAACAGCAGACACCGAAGCAACACCCGGTATGCGCTTCCTTGGGGCAGGTGATGCACATGCTCAACTCGAAGGCTTGCTTAAACAACTGGAAAAAAATGTTGTTCCGAAAGAGGTCAATCTGGGTGGGGTATATGACGCAGATGTAGTGAAAATAGCGGTTCGCCATTTACTCAGTGCGTGGGGTGAGCCACCCCCAGTGCGGCGGCATGCGCGTCGTGCGGTTAAGGTCAACATGGAGGTTGCGGTTGGTTTTGACAAAATTTTAGGGGTGAATACAGTGGACCCCGGTTTTGAATATCAATTTTCTGGTGCGGGCGAAGGCGGAGAGTCTTTGACTTGGGAGGTAGAGGATATTAGCGCCACCGGGTTTTGCTGTGTGTTGCCGCATAAAAATTCTGAGGGAGTCAAAATTGGTTCGCTGATAGCGATTAAGCCGGAAAAAGTGGTGAATCGAGGGGTGGGCATCGTGCGCCGCTTGCGGCGTGATGAGCAGAATAATCTGCATGTGGGCGTAGAAGTTTTAAGTAATCAGACCGAAAAAATTTCGCTACAAATGCACGATATCTCCAGAACGAGCGCTGCATATGCCGCACTATGGTTAAAAAAACCGACCGATGTTGGGGGCGAAATTATTTTGCTACTGAGCCCGCATATTTTTTCGATGACCCACAGCATGAATACGCAACTGGATGGCAAAGGTTGTTTGTTAATACCCTTGGCGTTGTTGGAAAGAAGTGGGGATTATGATCTGGCGCGCTACCGTAAAGTTGAAGAAGATGCTGATGCGGCAATGGACGAGACTTATTAACTTGGTTTTTTAAGTTGGCCAGCTAGCCAACTTTCTATGTCCCGTATTTCTTCTGTGCAGACCGAGTGTGACATGGCATATTCTTGCCATTCCAACTGATAGCCTTGCTTCCTTAAAATATCCGCCGAAGATTGTCCTGTTGCAAAAGGCACGACGGTATCGTCGCGTCCATGCGCCATGAAGATAGGAATATTTTTTGGCATAGAGTGGATGTCGTGCGCCAGAGTCTCTGCCAGTGGTAGGTAACCAGACAGGGCAACAATGCCACCAAGCTGAGGAAGGTGACGCAAGCCGGTATGCAAGGCAATGGCCGCGCCTTGTGAAAATCCAGCCAGATAAATATTTTCGGGAGCGATGCCGCGTGCTGTTTCCTGAGTAATGAGTGCTTTGATGGCGGCCTGCGATGCGTGTATGCCGACACTATCTTGCTGGGCGGCAATGTCGGCAGCCGTGATGTCATACCATGCGCGCATAATGTACCCACCGTTGACCGTGACAGGCTGTTCCGGCGCGTGGGGAAATAGATAGCGCACCGCAACGGGCAAATTCATCTCTTGTGCAACAGGAACAAAGTCCTCGCCATCTGCGCCTAAACCATGCAGCCAGATTATGCAATGCTGCGGAGATTGGCCGATTTCTAGTTGAATATGGGGCAGGACATTATTCATAAATCATACCGTATTAATCATGCTGGATAAATCGCGCCGAGCATGCACGGATGGTGCGCGCCAGTAACGGCAGGCAAGTTGGCGCTGTGGCCAGTTAGAGTTTGTTTAGCTAGCCAAGCAAAGGCGATGGCTTCCAACCAATCAACTCCCATGCCCAGTGTGTCGGTGCTTAGCACACGGCACTTCGTCAAGGATGCGCTCAAGTGCTGCACCAAAGCCTTGTTATGTGCGCCACCGCCACACAAATAAATTTCTTGCGCGCCCGCGCAGTAGTTCTGGATCGCATCAACGATAGTCTGATGGGTGAGCGCCAGCAGCGTAGCCTGTACGTCAGATGGCGCTTCGCCGCCTTGCAGTTTGCTGTTGAGCCAATCCAGATTAAACAAATCGCGCCCACTGCTTTTGGGTGGTGCGATGTGCAAATAAGGTTCGGCTAACATGCTCTTCAATAGTGCAGGGATAATTTGGCCGCTGGCAGCCCATGCGCCTTTGCAGTCATAGCTCTCTCCGCGCTGTTGTGCAATCCAAGCATCCATCAGCAAGTTGCCCGGCCCGCAATCAAAGCCAGTAGTCGGGCGATCAGGCGGCAGATTGGTCAGGTTGCTGATACCGCCGATGTTAACGATGACGCGATGTAGGGTCGGATGGCGTAACACTTGGTCGTGAAAGGCGGGAACTAGCGGCGCTCCCTGGCCTCCTGCGGCAATGTCACGACTGCGGAAATCGCTGACTACGGCAATCCCGCTTAATTCGGCCAGCAACGCGGCATTGCCTAGTTGTATGGTATAGCCTTGATCGGGACGGTGACGTATGGTTTGACCATGACAGCCTGTAGCACGTATTTGATGAGGGCTGATGTTGGCGGTTTTTAACAGTGCTTGTAGCGCCGACGCATATTCGCGTGCCAACTGGTTGCCGATGATTTGAGCGTGATGCAATTCGTCGTTGGACGATTGATGCAGCAGCAGGAGCGCATCCTTTAGAGATTTTTTGTAGGGTAGGTAGTGAGTGGCGAGCAGCTTGGGCTGCTTGGTAGAGAGGTCAACCAGAACAGCATCGATACCGTCCAAGCTGGTGCCAGACATGATGCCGACATAAAGCCCAGAATTATTCCCAGAATTATTCTCGGACAAGTGCTTAGTCAAGATTGGCCAAGTTAATGCCATGTAGTAAATCCAAGCGCGCAATCAGGCTGCTGCTAGCTTCCAGAAAAGCATCCATTTGTGCGCGGGCGACTGGAGCTGCATCCGGCAGGGCGACACGCAATGGATCACGTTGCTGACCGTTAATCTTAAATTCATAGTGTAGATGCGGGCCACTAGCCAAGCCGGTTTTTCCGACATAACCGATAATGTCACCTTGGGCAATGCGCTGGCCGCGACGCAAGCCGCTGGCGAAGCGCGACAAATGGCCATATACCGTAGTGTAGCGATTTTGGTGGCTCACCATCACCACGTTGCCGTAGCCGCCTTGTTTGCCAACAAAAGACACAATGCCATCAGCAGTAACTTTTACTTTGGTGCCGGTCGCAGCAGCGTAATCTACGCCCTTGTGCGAACGCCAGGTGCCCAACACCGGATGCAATCGCGACAAACTGAAACCGGAGCTGACGCGCGAAAATTCTAGGGGGGAGCGTAAGAATGCTTTACGCACGCTCTTGCCATCCGGCGCGTAATAGTCGCCGTGGTTGTTATCCGCTTGGTAATGCACTACACGGAAAGTTTCCCCTTGATTGATAAATTCAGCCGCCACAACTCGCCCGGCACGAACAGGTTCGCCATTGCTAAAATTCATCTCATAAACCACCGTAAATTTGTCACCTTTACGCAAGTCGCGATGAAAGTCTATGTCGCCACTAAAAATTTCTACCATCTGGTTAGCGGCGGCGTCCGGCAAGCCAGCTTGGTCGGTGGCCGCAAACAGAGTAGAGGAAATTTCGCCAGTCCGCATGAATAGTCGTTTTTCTAGATTGGCGGGTAGCGTACTGGTGTTAAAGCCATCAACACTTTTTTCAATAACAATTTGGCTGCCGCTATTGTCAAGAAAGCGCAGAGCGAGCAGGCGACCGTCAGAATTGGTTTCAGCCTGTATTGCCTGGCCTATGCGGAGCTGACGCAGGGGTGCTGCGGCTTGGTCACTCATAATATACTGAGCGGCATCCGCATCACTTACATTCATGCGATGAAGAATTTCGGCAATGGTGTCGCCGCGTTGAATGTGGTTATTGTGCCAAAAATGAGTGGGGGTTGTGCTTGCTGTGGCATTGCCGCCATTCAATAATTCAAGTGGAAGCGCAACTTCTGCAACAACCATTTTCATATTTGCAGCGAGATGATCCGTCTGCGGTGACAATCCAAAGGCCGTGACGACGCCCAACAGGGGTAAGCTGGACATGGCTACGAACCAGTGCAGCTTTAATTTGCGTGTTCGAGTCAGGGTGTTTTGGGTTACCATTTACATCTCCCGGCCG